>JAHITZ010000059.1 GCA_018817405.1 Nanobdellota archaeon | reverse complement strand
GGGAATAGTGATTTTAGCGGGCTTATGATTACGTCGAAAATCAACAGATGCACCACGCGTAAAACGAAAGGACGCCCAGTTCCGAACGAAGTGAGGAATTGACGCTTCGCGTCAACCCTTTAGGGCTGGGAGGATGTCACGATAGCCCATCCACCATATGTTGTTGGTAATTTGATTAAACCCACATTTTTAGATTTAAACAAGCCATGGACTTCTTTTGCAATTTCATATGCTGGATTGTTCTTTAAGACATTGAACGGTTCGAATGAGTAGATTAATATTTTCATAAGGTTATCAAACGATTTACATTTAAAAGCTTTCTTATTTCTTGAGCAACTCAAAAACTTCTTCCAACTCAATTTCCAAAACAGCAACAGGCATTTTTAATCCCCACGCCCTTAATGTCTCGGGATGTAACTCTCCCAAATAACCAACCTCTTTATTGTTAATTTTTATTTGGGCTGTTCTCCCTTCAATTAACTGCGAATGGGAGGATTCCTCTAATGTGTAATTAATGCCTAGCTGTTGAGTCAGATAATTCAAAACCTGTTTCATTTTTGTGAAGTTTCCCGGTGAGCAGAGGATAATGAGGTTTTCTGTTTCTTTTATTCCGGTTTCCTGTTTTTCGTTGAGTGAGAAAACAGTTCCAATTTCAAAAGTGTTTTGAGGATATTCATGGTCTTTGTTTTCTGAAAGAATTCTTAGTGATGGGATTAATAGGTTTGGGCGGAGTATTTTATATTCTGTTTTAGAATCTTCGAGTTCAATCTTTTTTTCATCTGAGAGTTTGAATAATTCAGCCTCGTTTTGTTTTATTAAATGATATGTGGAAATTTCAATTAAGCCAAGGCCGATTAAAATCTCGGCGAGCTTTGATTTTATTTTTGATTCTTGAGACTCTTCTCCAGTTGTAGAAATGTTTGGAACTTCTGGAGTGAAGTTATCGTAGCCATAAGCAATTGCAATGTCTTCTATTATGTCAACCTCATGCAAAATGTCTGTGCGCCAGGCTGGGATTGAAACGGTTTTGTTTTTGTATTCATAGCCCATTTTTGGCAAGAGTTTTTGCAAATCAGATTCTTTTAAATCTAGGCCAAGGAGTTTGTTTGTGTTTGCTAGTGAGAGCTTCATTTTTTCTGGAGTTAGGTTAGGAGTTGTGATTTTTTTGTTTCCGTAATCGAGAGTCATTTGATAAATTGTTCCACCGATATCTGCAAGGGTTGTTACAATTATGTTTAGTGTTTTTTGTAGGACTTCGAGAGAAAAGCCAGAGCATTCTATGAAAACTTCTTTTGTTTCGTGGGTTATTTTTCCAGTGTCACGGCTGTTGATTATTGGAGGCATTGAAAGGATTTTATTTTTTGAGTCAATAAAAATTGGGTATTTATCATAATCTTCTAAAAGGTGTGCGTAGTCTCTTCCGGTTGGATGTTTGGAAAGGATTTGGTTTCCTGTCATTTCTTTATCTGATTCTAAAGGAATGAATTTAATTTTTTCCGGTTCAAGGGCAATGTATCTTATTGGAAGGCTAATCTTTTCAAGAGGATAGATTCCGATTGCGACTTTTTTCCTATTTCTTCCTAAGGTGATGTGGAGTTTTTCTTGGAGGTCTATTATTTCTTTTATTTTTTCATCATCAAACTTAAGGTCTTTAACAATTGCACATATAGTATACGGTCTTATATCTTTTACTGAAGGGGAAACTTTGACATTGTAGTTTTTTTCTGGTTTTTTTAAAGAGTATTTTTTTAGGCCAGGGGAAATCTCAAGGAATGCTTTGAACCCTCTTATGTAACCCTGAAAAGAGATTAAATCTGGGCGGTTTGGGAAAACTTCTATTTCAAGAGAATCAGAAGAGAGAGATTCGAGAGGAGTACCGAATAGAGAGATTTTTTCTTCTATCTCTTTGGTTATTTTTTTGCCTAATTGGGCTTCGAATTCTTTGCGGGGGAATGTGCAGGTTGTCATTTTTTGTTTACATCTTCGATCTTTTCGATTAGAGACTTTTTTAAATCCACGTTAAAGTGATCTGCCAAATTAAATAATAATATAAAACAATCAGATAATTCCTCAGCTACATTCTTCAGATCTATCTCCTTTTTCTTTAGTTTTTTATTCATTATTTGTTTTGCTAGTTCTCCAAATTCCTCCATGAAGTGAATCATCATTGTTTCCTCTGTTCGTTCTATTCCTAGCCGACTACATCTGTCTTTGATAGCTTTTATTGACATTTCTTGGAGCTCTTGGATTTTCATCCCACCATCACCTCTTTTCCTCTAAGATCTTTGAGGTCGTTTTCGTAGACTTGGCGAAGGTCTTTGATTTTATAGGTCATCATCATCAGTCTATCAAAACCAGGGCCCCAGGCGAGGACTGGAATTGGTTCACCTAATAAGGGAGAGGTGACTTCTGGTCGGAAGATGCCTGCGCCGCCGAGTTCGAGCCATTGTTGTTTTTCTTGATGGAATGCGTTTATTTCTACACTTGGTTCTGTGTACGGGAAATAGGCTGGTGTGAATATTATTTGTTCGAAACCCATTTTTTTGTAGAATTCTTTTAAGTAGCCAAGAAGATGACGGAAGTTAACTTCCCTAGATACGACTATGCCTTCTGATTGGTTGAATTCAAAGCCGTGAGACCAGTCAACTGTTTCGTTCCGGAAGCATTTGCCGATTGCGAAGAATTTTGCCGGCAAGTCTTTTTTAATGTCTAATGAAGCGAGTGTTTGAGCTGATAAGCAAGTTGTGTGCGTTCTTAGTACTGGTTTTTCTGTTTCTTCTTCAGACCAAGGGTATTGCCAGCCCCTTGATCCTGAAATGCCTTGCTCATGGGCTTGTTTTACAGCTTTTACTAATTTTTTTTCAGGAAGAGCGCCTTCAATGTTTTTTATGAAAAAAGTATCATGCATATCTCTTACTGGATGGTCTTGCGCTGTGAATAAGGCGTCAAAATTCCAGAATGAGGTTTGTGTTATTGTGGATGTCATTTCTTTAAAGCCGAGGTCAAGCCAAATCCTTTTTCCTTTTTCTATTGCTTGGTTTACGAAGTGTTTTTTCCCACCGTATATTTTTGGGACTTCTGATTTTATGTCATAACTCCTGAATTTTTTGTTTTTCTTCCAATTTTTTATTAAGATTGGCGTAACTTCTTCTATAAGCTCTTGGTCAATTTTTTCCCCAGACACTTGTTTACCTAGTTCTGTAACGGTAAAGGAAACAGTGCTCCTTTCTTGGATTTCAATTATGTTTTTTCTTTTCTTTAAATTTTCCAAGGCAAATTGCTGTTCTGGTTGTAATTTGAATTCTTCAATCGGAAGGACTTCTAACAAAAGTTCTTCAAATGTTTTTTTACTTAACTCAGCTTTTGAAGCTGCTAGAAAAATTTTTCCGTTTTTTAGTTCAATCAATGCTTTGCTTTTTAATACTCCTAGTGAAACTTTGAATTCATTATCCGAGAGTTTTGAAAGTTTTTTTGCTTCTTCTAGTGGTGTAACCTTGCGGCTTTCAAGTAATATCAGAAGCTGTCGTTCAGGCAGGTGGTTTTTTTTGTAATAAATCCCGTTTGTTCCCAGTTCAATGATTTTCTTTTTTGTTAGTTTTATTTTAATTAGGTTCTTGTTTTCAAGGAATCTTAAAGCTCTGAGCAGAGAAGTTGAATCAAGATTTGTTTGTTGCTTGATTTCTTTGAGCGAAAGATTTAGATGCGGGATGATTTTTCTTTCTAGGGGGGATAGGGACTCAATAATCTTTTGGATTTCTGCCATCGAGGATAAAAGAAAAAAGAGATTAAAAAGCTATTGTTACTTCTTTGAAATGGTTTTCTGTTAGTTAGAATTAGGGTTTATTGGGTTGGGTGTCTGTTATGTAATCGAACTGATAGTTTGAATGTTGTGATTCGTATTTTTGTAGGGAAGCAGGGTCTTTGTCGTGTAGATCACCGCGTGTGGCATACCATATGGCTCCTGCAGTTACAAGAGCAGCTGCGATTACTCCTGCTTTCCAAGCAGATCTTTTTCTATGCCCTGTTCTAATTTGAGACCCATTTAACGGTTCCGGATCCTGAGAATTTAAACTTCTTGGGCCTTCGTCTGTTCCAGTCATAACTTTTATGACAAATTAGGGTTTTTAACCATTTCGGCGTTATAACAAATGTGATGAAAATCCTAGATGTTTAAATATGAGCTAGTTGAGGCTTATGTACCCTTGGAGGAAAAAATTTGAGCAAGTCGCTGTATTCAAAGCAAGTTGTTGGAGTTTTCTGTCTGATTTTATTGATTGGTATGACTCCTGCGTATGCTTTGACTTTCTCTGAAATGTCTTCACACGAATTTGGTGAGGTTGAACCTGTTGAATTGCCCTTGGACTTGGATTATGATGGTGTTCTAGATATTAATGATAATTGCATATTTACTAGGAACTCTGATCAGTATGACCGGGATGGGAATGAATTGGGAGATGCTTGCGATGGTAGGGGTGAATATTATACTTCGTGTACTCGGAGTGGGATTGATGCAGATGGTGATGGGATTGCGGACCAATGCGGCGTTTTGCCTACTGGACGATTGCATAGGGCTGTTAGGGTCTTGGAGGGAATTGGAACGGAAGAGGCCGATGAAGTTATTTATTTGATTAAGGAAAGTTTCTTGCAATACCGTGGAACTTATGGAGATGAAGGGGAACCTGCGTTTTATTTGTCTTTCATAAGTGCTTCTTATTTGTCTTTTAGAGAAGATGAAGCAATGCATTATCTTGAGAAACAGGAAGAGGCTTTGGATTTATTAGAGAGTTTAGTTAGTCCTGAGGCTGTGGAATATGGGCTTGTGATGGAAGACTTAGTTTGGGCTGCTTATATTTCTACGCAGCTGGCACTTTATCAGGTCTTGGCAGGAGTTGTAATGGAGGATGGACCCTTAGAATTAGGAGAAGGTCAAGATGAGTTCGAAGCTAAGTTGGACGTTTCTTTGGATTATGGATTGGAAGCGCTTGAAAAGATTGAGGATAGAAATTATGGTGCTGCTTTCGAGGATATTGTTGATTCGTATGTCGAGTTTACAAGGGCTGTTGAGATGACCTTTACACCCTATGTTAATGTGATTGGACCTGAAGGTGGTGTGATAAGAAGTTTGGATGGATTGCTAGAGATTGAAGTTCCGGCTGGAGCGTTTGATGGGGTGACTGAGGTGGTTGTGCAGATGATTAAGGAAGAAGACGCGCTGTGGGATTATGAAGCCTATGAGAAATTACCTGCTACTCCAACCTATTTTTTAATGTCCAGTGGCGTCTTGAGAGAAGATGTTACTTTGAGGATTCCTGTTTCTGAGTGGATGTATTACGAAGACGATAGTTTTGATGTTGTTTTTCACAATCCTTCTGATGGAAGTATCGGTGAAGTTTATGAAGCAGTTGTTGAGGACGGCGTAGCGACTGCGGTTTTGGATTCCTTGCCTGAGGGTGCTTTGGCCGTGGTGCCTTACAGCGGTACGAGGAGTCCGACTTGTTATGAGGTACCCCTTATGCCGCAAAACCCAGGGACAATAATCAATCCGGCTAATTATGGTGTTAGTGCTTGTATATCAGGACATAATTTTGTAGGGGGTTTGAAATGGTGCGGTCCTGCTGGAAAGGTTTGGAGTCATTACGACCCTTATGCTGATAGAATTATTGTGACTCGGATAGATTATACAACGCAAGAAATGTTATATATGAATAATGTAGATGTTGTTCCGATTAAAGGTGCGAGAGGTTCGATGGGGAAAGCATCAGAGGCTTCTGGAGTAGTTGGAGCAAGTTATGGGGTTATTTCTTTGGTACTTTGGATGGGGGGAGCTGCTACTCCTCCTGGCGCGTTTATTGTAACGTGTATTGGAACAGGAGGTTGGGTATGCGGGAGATTGGTTCCTCCAGTTTCAGGGTGTTGTGTTAATCGGGCTGTTAATATGATGGATTGTAATAGTGGGGATACTTGTGATTACAGTGAGAAAACTATGCTCTTTAAGGAGTATTACTGTGATCCTGGTGAGATTCCAACAGAGTATTCTTTTTGGTCTCCGATGAGTGGGGGCACCACGGCGCAATGCAGGTTTGATAAAAGGATCTCTATGGATGTTAGTGTCTTGGATGGAGAGAGTTGTAATTTTGGAGAGGTGGATTATATCAATTGCAGGAAGTCCAAGGGGTGGCTTTATAGATCTGAGAAAGAGATTATTCAGGATCCAGCGCCTTGTTTGGATAAAGGATGGAATGATGAGGATCCGTCAGATACAGAATTAGTTCATACGAGCTGGCACATCTCTAACTATGAGCCTCGTTATGACTTTTTCTGGAAACATATTCAATCTTGTGGTAGCACTAGTGGTGGAGATACTGGGGAGATGTCTCCTGTGTCTCTAGGTTCTCAAGGAGGAGGGTTATCATTTACCTCTGGAGGGGCTCGGATTGTGGATGAGTACAAGACTTGCATTCAAGACCCCAACGAGGTTAAATATGGAGAGATAGAACATCCTCGAGACGAAATTGTTGAATGGTTTAGCACGCAACCTGATTATAAGTATTATCTTGATATAGATGTTGAAACTTGCGGGCCTGTTTTTGATCCGGAGTGTGTTACTTGTAAGTGCGCTTTGCCGGAGGATGATCCTGATGGGTGTTACTTTTTGAAATATGAGATAGATGAAGAATGCGCTGCATCAACAGGACCTTAAATTGCTTTTTTGATTTGCTGAGTTGAAGCGCCTAGAGAGAGGAGAAAGGCTTGGGCGTCTTTAGAGTCTTTGGGGTTTAGAATTGTAAGTCTTGTAAGGGATTTTCTGCAGATTTTGATGTTTTGTCGGATGCGGGCGATACGTTGGGCTTTTTGTTTTTTGTCTTTGATTTCGCGGAGAGATTTTAGGTCGATGCCGATTGCCACTTTATTTTTTGCAGCTATTTTTGCTAAGACATGGTTTAGGCCTGAGTCTAATTGCTTGATTCTGTCTTTTTTGGAGGAAAGTTCTGGGGAGAGCAAGATGTCAAATTTTCCGTATTCTAGGATTTTGCGGTTGAACTCGAGAGATTGAGATTGGACTATAATGGGCCTGGCTTTAGAAGCATGGATTTCGTTCTTTGCTTTTTGGAGATTTGTTGTTGAGATTATCATTTCATAACTCTGAGAATTTATCTCTGTACTTCTTAATAGATTCGTTTGATAATTTTGAGATGAAATCGAAGAGGTTTGCGTTGAAGATTTCTGCATTCTTAATCGCTTCTGTTATTTCTTCTTTTGTGATTTTGAAATCTGTGTAGTATTGTTTGTCGATTCTTTCTGTTTTTGCTTCTGAGATGTCCGAGTTGTTTAAGTCGAATATTTCTTTCAGAAGGATTATTGAGCCTGAATGGTTTTCACATTTGATTCCTGTTTTGAAAAGAAGAGCAGTTAGGATGTGGTACATGCTGTAATATGTTAAGCTTATTGATTCTTCCAATTTATTGTTATCTAGGAGAATTTTAGATGATTCTAAATTGCTTTCTGATTTCTTAATATATGATTGCTTTAATTCTTCGCTTGGTTCTACTATTTCGAGCCTGTTTTCTTTTTTTAGTTTAATTAAAAAATTTACTTTTTTCATAGTATCGTTCAACCCCTTTGAGGATTATGTGGTTTTTTTCTATCTCTTTGATTAAGAGATTTGATTTATTATATTTGCCTATTTTGATGTTTAGTCTTGTGTCTGCTTTTTTTATTTCGTTTTTTAGGGATTTATCTGTTGTTTCGATGTAAATGTCTATGTCCGATGTTTGCTTTGGGATATCCTTTGCGTAGGAACCGAATAAAACTGCCAACTTTATCTTGGGTTTTTTTTGGATTTTTTCAACAATAGATCTCAAGGAAGGATGTTTAGCTAAGAGTTTTATTAGCTTGTAGTTTTCTGCCTTGTAGGCATACGCTCTTGCTTCTATTGTTCCTTTCAGGAAATAGGTTTTGTTTTTCCCTTCTTCGTTGAAATCAGCGATGTTTTCTTTTTCAAGAATTTTTAGTTTTCTTACTACGTTCATGTGGTTTGTTTCTAGCCTTTTAGCGATGTCCCTAGCATGACCTCTTTTTCTAAGGAGTTCTAGAATTATTTCTAGTCTGTAATCTTTTTGTTCCATGTGTAACATTTATGTTACAGTTTATTTAAAGGTTTCTATTATGTTAGATGAAGTCCTGAAGGGATTTTGTTTAATGCACTCTTTTGTGTATTAGACTATGCTATATATTTTTAAGATAGAGAATATAAGATTTTACCTATGAAAAATGATGAACAGAGACCTGAAAAATATGATTGTCTGAATTTCTTAGTGCTGTCGTTAGGGTGTTTCCATCTCTATAATGCAGTATGAGAGCATGTAGTGGGGCTATTGATGATCCAGCAAGTCTTGGAAGTACTTGTGAATTATGCGACTATTATGTCATCAATGCTCAACAAAGGGATTGGGAAAAAGTGGATAGTCCTGTTTAGAATTTATCCTTCAATCAAAGTTCCTTTAACTTTCTTTCTTTTTAGGATTTTATCTAAGTCTTTATTGGATCCGATAAGATAGGTTTTGATTTTATGTTTTTTTATTGTTATTGCGGCGTTTTGGTCTAGGACAAAGTTTTGCCCGGCTTTGAATTTTATTTTTGATATCATTGAGTTAAAGTCTTTCCATGAAATTTTTGGGATGAACTTCGCGTTTTTGTGTTTTGTTGGGTCTTTGTTGTATAAGCCTGCGACGTTTGTCATGTTGATGAAATCTGTTTTGAGATAGTGGGCGAGTTTTGCTGCTGTGCCATCTGATGTTGAGTTGGGCTCAAAACGCAGGGCGCCGCAGACAACAACGTTGTTTTTTTGTAAATTGGACTTGATTTGTTTCATTGTTGTTGGAAGAGTGTCGTTTGCCTCTGAGCGAGAGAACATTTGCATGATGAATTGAGCGTTCATGCGTGTTGCCCTAATTCCTGCGTGGGCTAATTCGCGTTTTGATTTTCCTTCTTTCCTTAATGCTGAAATGTACTTTCTTGCGATTGTGCCTCCTCCGCAGACAATTACGAATTTATATTTAGCGAAGTGTCTTTTTAGAATGCTTTTGAATTCGTGGAGGAAGTGGAAATTTATTTTCTCTGGGATGATTAGGGACCCGCCTAAGGAGATAACTATTGTTTTTTTCATGTTTTAATTTACAAAAGGAGATTTATTAATTTACCTACTGAGCAGGAGAAAAAGAAAGTATATTCTTGAGTATAACAATTGTTTATAATCTGTGTTTGTGGGGTTTTCTATGGTCACACTTAAAGATAGAGTCAATGATTTACCATGCAAGCTTGTGTATAAATTTTTAACTCCTGCTGGGACAAAAGTAAGTGAATCTGTGCTTAAACTGGAAAACAGCGGGACTGAACGTCTAAGAGGGGAATCTGGAAATTGTGTTAGGTATTGTGGTTATAGACTTAGGGTGGGGGCGTATGATGATTCAAGAGAGGTTTGGGTTAAAGTTGAACCAATTGAAAGAGGGCATTTAGGAAGTGATAAGGTTAATGGTTTGTTGTCTAAACCAGAAACTTTTTCAAGGGCAACAAAACTAAGAAAAAACAGGTATTTGAATTTTGTTTCTAAGGGAAAGATTGGCGATGTTGGACCAAACGGCTCATTAACTGTCAAGTACAAAGTCCTTCGTAAAAAACTAGAAGATGTAGACGAATTCTTTGATGCTTTTTGGTATGTATTCAAACCGATGATTATAGCAATGTCAGGTGGTTGAGTTGTGGGGTTGACTTATTACTTTTAAAATAAATATGTGCACTCTTTTGCAATAATTATTAAAAAGAATATATTTGTTGTTTTGTTATGGTGAAAGTTGAGCCGATGCCTCGTGATGCAGTTAAGAGGAGAGAAAGGACAGCGCGATTGGCAACTATTGTTCAGGAAGTTTTGGGATATGGGTGGATGCAGTAGAAAATACGAAAGATTATCGTTTGAAACAGGCAGGATTTTTAAGTGATTAGTAATAGTTAGTACTTCTTGAAGTAAAAATAATAAATTCAAATAGTATGAATAAATAATTAGACAGAAAAGGTTTGGTGGGGATGGAGGGTAAGACTTTTTTTAGTTTTGATTGAGAAAAAATGTCAATACCTCTGAAAAGGAGTTCTTTTCTGAATCATGAATCTTGTTCCGACGAAGTCTGAGACAACTGCTGTGGCTATCAGGTCTTTGTAAGCTGCTTTGAAAACCCCGCTGATTAACGGGATTCGGGTTTTTTCAGAAAAGTTTTCCATGATTGTTTGTATTTCTTCTGGTGCTAGTGCCAGCGAACTTGCCTGTATTCTTCCTCCTCGATTAACAAGAATGTTTTTTCCAGGACCTGGGCACTCTACACTAAATACTGCAGGGTCGAGCAATACCTGTGCAATTTTTCCAAGGTTTATTGTTTCAGGTTTTTGAGGTTGCTTTTTGGATTTTGCTTGAGGCATTGTTTTTGGTAGTGGAATTGGAGCTTTTTTTTGTATTTGTCCTCTTGGTTCTTGGAAGGGATGTAAAATAGGAGTGATTTTTTTCAGTGGTTTTTTTATTTCATCTCTGTGTATCATGGGCATAGAATTAGTTTTCTCTATCTGTTCTTTAATTTCTTTTTCCTTTTCTTTTTTAGCTTTTTCTTCATCAAAAGAATTTATAATAAGCGCTCTTACAAAAGCATCCAGGAAATCTTCGCGAAGTTTGTGTCTTTCTTTTAGTTGAGGCATTTTTGTTGTTAATCATTTTATGGAATGGTTATTAATAAAAGTATTGTCTGTGCGAAGTTAAGTTCCCAATCAAACGTGGGATTTGAGAATAAATATAAAACATACAGATTCAATACGTCAACCCCTGATTATTAATAAAAAATCTGTCTTGTGGTTTATTGAATATTAACAATTAAATTAGAGAGACCGTAAACTATTCAGTTATGGTGGGATTTTTGGTAATTAAGGGAATGTATTCCTTTAGGTTGTTGTTTAGGCTAACAAAATATTTTCAAATTAAAGTTTTTCAGAAACGAGGCGGAGCCCTGGTTCTCGAAGTTAAAGATGATTCAAAACCAGCTTCTTCTGGTTTTCTTTCTCTGCGGCCTGATTGAGGTGTTGGACCGTACATGCGTTCCCTTAGTCTTTCTTCCATCATTGTCAACCCCTTAGCAAGAAGTTTGTTTTGGTCGAGCAATCTGTCAATTTTAGTGAGAAAGTCTTTATCTTTTGTATACTCTGCTGTTGGCGGTGCGTTTTTTGCAAAGTTTCTCGCTGTAACCTCAAATAATGAGAGAAGTTGAGAAATTTCCTTTCCAAGGTGGTCAAATTTTTCAGCCATATTTATGTTTACTTTTTGCAGTTCAATTAAGTTCTTTAAGACCGCATGTTCTATTTCTCTTTCTCCTGCTGTTTTACCATAAGTTCTAGAACTTGTCTTTTTCTCCTTACTTGTAGAACTAGTTTTTTTTGTACCTCTCTTGGGCATGTTAAATGTAAGGAGAGTTAATTTATAAATTTATCTTATTCCAAAGACATTATCTGAAAACCGAATTTTTCCATTTCTTCTTTTGGATAATGCTGGAGGTCTTTTGTTTTCAGGATGTAAGATACTTTCTTTTCCAAGATTCGACCGGTGTAGGATTTTGTTTCTGGGTTGAATTCCTTTAAGACAAGGATGTCGCCTTCGTTGATTTTGAAATCTGCTAAACGAAGGTCAAATTTTTTCCTGCCTTCCAGAACTGCCTGGAATTCTTTTGGCCAGGTCTTTTTTTCTATTTTCATAGGTGTAGTAAAGCTTAAAACTAGTTAAACATTTTGGATATTGTGGGTGCGTAGTATAATGGTAGAATAGTCGGCTCCAGCCCGACAGACGGGGGTTCGATTCCCTCCGCGCCCATTTCTCAATATTGGAAGTTTTTTAAACTTAAGGCCATGTAAATAACCCTATACCCCCAGGATTGACTTTGCGCAACCCTGGGTTTTAATCTAAAATTTTATTAAGTCATAATCGTTTAATTCTTAATGGCAGAAGAGAAAGTTATTGTGTTTATTGATGGAAGCAACCATTACCATATAACTAAAGATATGTTCAAGAACAAGAGACATTTGATTGATTTTAACTTTGAAACGTTCATAAAAGAAATTGTTGGCAAAGGAAAATAAGTTAGGACATATTATTACACTGCGCCTCTTGATAGAAAAAAGGACGAAGAGACTTACATCAAGCAACAAAAGTTCTTTGAAAAACTAAAGAAGATTCATGACTTTAAGCTAGTTCTGTGCAGAATGCAAAAAGTAAAAATTGATGGAAAGACAATTTACCAGGTTAAAGAAGATGACATTCATCTTGCCGTTGATATGGTTAAGTTGGCTTATAATAATGCTTATGATACTGCAATTTTGGTTTCTTCTGATGGCGATTTTGTTCCTGCAATTTTAACGGTTAAAGAAATTGGCAAGAAAGTTGAAAACATTGGATTTGAGAATAAATTCTCTTATCATCTGAAACAGGAATGCGATAGGTTTAGGAAATTAACGAAGAAGGAAGTTGAGGGTTTTTTTTAATTAGTTCTCTAATAAACCAAAATATGTAATGGTCTCCGTGCCCAGTCTAGGAATCGAACAAAAAATGCCTATAACAAAAGAATAAAGATATGAAATAAAATTCTTTTTATTCGGAGTTGTATCGCTTGCTGTTGGTTACCTTTATCCTGACTTTGAAAATCCTTTTCTTAAAGTCCCGCAAGAAATCCCGTTGCTTTAGCTGTGGGATGAATTGCGGCAATCTTTTTCTATTTTTATGAATATAAAAAAATGAGCGAGTCGTCGCTCATTGTGTTTACAAACAGGGTGAGAACTGACTTGTTCTAAAT
>JAHITZ010000058.1 GCA_018817405.1 Nanobdellota archaeon | reverse complement strand
GGGAATAGTGATTTTAGCGGGCTTATGATTACGTCGAAAATCAACAGATGCACCACGCGTAAAACGAAAGGACGCCCAGTTCCGAACGAAGTGAGGAATTGACGCTTCGCGTCAACCCTTTAGGGCTGGGAGGATGTCACTCTTTCCAACACTCTCTACAAAAGCAAACAACTTAATATTTATTTCTATACAAAAGCCCTAGCCTCTCTCTTTTTCCTATTAAAAACAGCGATTATCTTATCATCACCCCAATTTGACCTTAATCTAATTGGATTGTTCCCAAATTCGCTCGAATAATGTTTAGTCAATAGCTCAGCTCTCCAATCCAAGGCTTGAATATCAACAGCAAGTCCAATTAACTCAGCCTCGCCCAAAAAATCTCTTGCATCTTCATAAGGCATCTCAACCAAATCCTTAACTCTATCATTAGGTATAACCCGTCCATCCGGATAACACGGCGCTTCAACTCCTCGAGGCCAACTCGGCGAAGCCGGCACAGCCAGAATATATTTCTTCCCCATAATCCTTCGCAAAATCAATCCTATTTAAAACTTTCCGTTCACTCTGAAAAGTAATAATCAAAAAGTTTCTCGCGTTTTACCTCATCTTTCAAGGTGCAGTTTGTTTAAAACTTTTGGACGACCAAGATGCTAACTCCACATTAAACTATGGAGTTTTCGCAATGATATTGGCATAACAAAAACCACCAAACTTATAATCTCCCAAGTCTTAAAACTTCTATGAAAGCCTTCATCATCTATGCAACCAATGAAATCATTGACAATCAGACAGTAATCCAACTATTCGGAAGACTAGAAAACGGCCAGTCCTTCGCAACAATCAATAAATTCAAGCCATACTTCTTTGTGAAAAAGAAAGATTCAAAAAAATTAAAGGTAAAACAAATTCCAGAAGAAACCAAACTAAAAAATTTCAAAGGAGAAGAAGTTGTAAGGTTTTCTTTTGACAATAAAACCGACTTAAACAACGCATACAAAAAATATCGCAAAGAAATAGAAATCTATGAAGCTGACTTAAAACCCCATTACAAGTTTATCATAGACAACGACTTGTTAGGAAGCATAAATATTGAAGGCTCCAACGAACCATCTGAAAAAATTGACTGCATTTATCACGAACCAGAAATCTCTCCGATAAGAGACCACAAACCGAAATTAAAAATTCTCTCAATAGACATAGAGTCAGACAAAAAAGGAAAACTATTCTGCATAGGCCTTCACTCAGGCAATTATCAAAAAAACTTCATGATAACTTCTCATAGACTAAAAAACACAGTTTCCTGCAAGAACGAAGAAGAATGTCTTGAAACATTCAAAGCAGAATTGCTTAAGCTAGACCCAGACATCATAACCGGCTGGAATGTTATTGATTTTGATTTTGTTTTTCTTAGAGAATTATTCAAAAAACACAAAATAAAATTTGATATCGGGAGAACAAACGACGAACCAAGATTCAGGATTGAATCAAACTTTTTCCGCTCGTCAAGCATAGACCTCTCAGGCAGACAAGTTCTCGACGGTTTAAACTTAATCAAAGACCCTTTCATAAAAGAAGCCCCGACTATAAAATACGCTGACTTCGCTTCCCTAACTTTAGAAGATGTGTCACAGGCATTGCTTGGCAAGGGAAAATTATTAAAAGGAAAAGATAGGCATGCTGAAATTGAAAAACTCTACAAGGACAATACCGAGAAGTCTCAGCAAAAACTAGTTGATTACAATCTCTTAGACTGCGAACTTGTTTATGAAATGCTGGAAAAAACAAAAATAATAGACCTTGCCATTGAACGTTCCCAATTAACAGGCCTCACAATGGACCGTTTATCTGGTTCAATTGTAGCTTTTGACTCCCTCTACATTAGAGAAGCAAGAAAAAACAATCTTGTTTCACCGACAAACGAGTATAAAGAAAAAGAAAAAAGAATCACAGGCGGATACGTTTTCAGCGCCAAGCCAGGGCTTTACAAGAATGTTTTAGTTTTAGATTTCAAAGCACTATATTCTTCAATTATTCAAACATTTAACATTGACCCAGCTTCATTCTTAGAGAAAAAGGAAAGGGGTTGCGTGCAGGCACCCAACGGCGCGTGTTTCAAAAATCAAGACGGAATCCTGCCGAAGATTTTAACAAAACTTCATGAAGCAAGAGAAAAAGCAAAAAAAGAAAACCGAGAATTATCAAATCATGCAATCAAAGTTATCATGCTTTCATTTTGGGGGGTTTTAGCTTCTCCAAATCTTAGATACTTCAATTTGAAAATGGCAAACGCCATCACACACTTCGGTCAGTTTTTAATAAAACTAACTGCTGAAGAAATCAAAAAGAAAGGTTACAAAACAATTTACAGCGACACAGATTCAGTATTTATCGAAACCAATCTAGGAAAACAAAAAGCCAATGAACTTGGGAAAGAAATTCAAGACCACATAAATAACTTTTATAAAAACTACATCAAAAAGAAATACAATCGCAAATCCTTTCTTGAGTTGGAATTTGAAAAACAATATCTTTCTTTGATGATTCCCCACCTTCGTGGAGGAAAGGCAGCAGCCAAAAAACGTTACGCAGGCCTTGTAGAAAAACCAGGAGGCAGGGAGAAAATTGAAATTACTGGTTTAGAGGCAATTCGCGGAGATTGGACAGAAGCGGCCAAGGAATTTCAGGTTGAGCTATTAGACAAATTGTTCCACAACCAGCCAATAGAAAAATTCATCCGTGAATACATCAAAAAAATTTGGCAGGGAAAATTAGACAGCAAACTCTTATATAGAAAGTCAATTAGAAAAGACCTCAAGGAGTACACGAAAACAACCCCTCCTCATGTGAAAGCAGCCAGAAAACTCCCTTCCATTGAATCAAACATCATTGAGTATTACATCACTCTTGACGGACCGGAACCAATTCAGAGATTAAAACACAAGATTGACTACGAGCATTACATTGAAAAACAAATCAAGCCAATTGCAGAACAAATACTCTCCCTGTTTGACAAAGATTTTGAAGACCTATGCCAAAACACTAGGCAGACAAAGCTGTTTTGATTGTAGTATAGAAAACCAATTCGCCTATTTTATTAGAAGGATAGAATAAAAAATAGCTTCAAACAGTATGTTTTAAATAGTAATATTCTCAAATAATCTCAGTGGGTAGGGTGGATGTGGTGGGCGATAAATTATGCTATTTTAATGTTGTAACAAAAACGAATTTTATTATCTGAACAAACTTTAAATACAAAGCATCTCTTTATCTATCATGGAAAAAGCTCAGGGGCCTATTGGCGTGGTTGTTGGATTTGCGATTTTAATTATTGTATTTGTCATTATTGGATTTGCATTCAAACCTTCAACTACAGGAAGCGTTGTTTCTGAGGAAAAAGCGAATTTTTTAAACGGGCCGTTTGAATTAAGGGCTTGGGTTGTAAATAAAGACGGTGTGAAGTTAGATATTCGCAATGCCGGGCCAAGGGATTATTTAATAAATTCTTTGGATGTTGAGGGGTGTGGTTCTATAAGCTGGGGAAAGCAAATCGTTTCTGGGGAATCAAGAATTTTTGAAGTTGAGTGTTCTTTGGTTGAAGGAGAAGAGTTTAGTGGAAAGATTGGGATTGTTTATTCTTTTTCTGGAAGAGAAGATGCGACTGTTGAGGGGAATGTGAGAGGGGCTGTTTGACTTTGTTGATTCATTTACATCGGTTTAATTGATGAGTAATATTAAGATAATTATGTATTAAATCTCTTCTTTGTGGATATTGTGTGTTTGTTAACATTTTTTGTTTTCTATCATTAAATTACGTATACTAGACCTTAAGAAAACTTAAATATTTCATAGTACTCATAAAAACATGGAAAAGGGGCAGGCAGGTTTTGTTGTGATTATTGTTTTGATTATTGCAGTTGTTCTCTTTGTGTTAGTTGCATATTATTTTCAAACTTCTGTAACAGGAGATGTTGTCAGTGGAGAGGGAACAAAACTAAGTGTGAAACAGAATTTGTTTGATAATATTTTGACGCCTAAAAATATAGAAATGGTCGCTGTTATTGGGAAGGACAATAAGGAAAGTTTTGAAATCCGGAATATGAATGATGAAATAATCCGGCTGGGTTGTTCTTTTTCCGATTTTCAGGAGTTTGTACCTTCTTCTGATTGTTTTACGTTTGATGAAGACGGAAGTTTCATAGGTTCTGGAAACAGCGCAAGGGTTTTGCCAGGACAACGTCAAAGTTTTACAGTTTCTGTTATTCCGCTTGACGATGTGAAGGTTAAAGGAGAGGATTCTATGGTTAGGGTTGTGATTAGTAAAGGAGAGCATAACAGAAACGTGATTCTTTCAGCCTGGCTTGAGGATGAAGACAGAGCAACAGCTGATGAGCTAAAGATTCCAATAAAGATTTTTGTGGGGGATTGAGAAATAAAAAAATCCCCGCACCCAGAGCCCAAATACAAACTTTTTAGAAAAAAGTTTCTATGAGTTCAAAAACTTAGATAGCTTCGCAGGAAGCGAAGTTGTCTGCCGCAGGCACAACAGGGTGAGTATGAGGAGACTGCATAGCAGTCTCCATTTATCCCCACACCCAGAGTCGAACTGGGGATCTTCCGGGGTCTGCATGCTTTTTTACTTTTCTTCAGACGTGAAAGATCGGCTAATTGCGCTTCATTCTTGTCCTCAATAAAGGAATGTCTGCACTATTCTACAGCCGGACGCTCTAACCACTGAGCTATGCGGGGATAATATGAAAAGAAGAATGAGGTTATTAAAGGTTTTCGCTTGCGAAAACCTTAGACTCTCGCTTCTCACGAAGCTTCGAGTTAAATGTTTTTGGTATGTGAAAAACCTCTGCTCCTCCCTGACAATTGCTCGGATTGAAAGGTTTTCTATTACGAAAACCTAAATTTTCATTCTACGCTGGAGAAAACTCAGTCAATTCAGGAATCCGGTCATTTAAAATTTCGCAGTTGTCACAACTGATAATATCACAAAATGCTGTTGCACTATCCAAAAAGTTGGGAGGATTGCTTTTCATTAGTTCTATGGTTTTAGCAGAGGTTGAACCTACAGTTCCTACATTTTCTGATACTCTCACTACAGGGGTGTTATCTACAAGATAACCCATTTCATCAGTGTTATAAACATTACATTGGATGACAATGTTTCTTGCTTCTTGGTACCCATAGTTATAAACTGCCACATTGAAAAGTACTTCACTTTCATTGAATGCATTTTTCCCCCATGAAGACACTAAAGATTCCATAAGTGCTTCTTCTTCCATTGCAGGGCATGCCTCGCACTGTCCACACTTAGGACATTGAGTAAATTTATTAAAAAAGAATAAGAGGAGGGAAAATATTAGTAGAACCAATATTATGTAAAAACCAACCTTGTAAAATTTTTTCTCTAGCATTATATTAATGGAGGGTTACAATCTTTTAAACCTTGTTAATGCTACGAGTAATTGTAGCAGATAGTTATTAATTCATTTTGTTTGAAGCTATTGTTTATTATCCCATCTGATAAAACACGCGAACTGGTTTTCGTGTACCATATTTAATTTACGTCGTAACAATCTTCTCATTCTTTGTTAAAACAAGCGTATGCTCAGCCTGTGCAACTGGTTTACGATTGATTTCAACTAATTGAAGATATTGGTGGATTATGTTTGCTTCTTCCAGGCGTTTTAATGCTATGAGTGCTCTTGTACTTAATTTTTTGACAAGCCAGCGAGAGCAGAAAGGCAGGGTTTGATATTTTTCTTTAATGTAGTTTAGAACTTCTCTGGCAAATGGGTCTCGGACCTGACCACTGCCTGGTTCTAAATGATAAATTCCAGAGGGTTTTCCATCGCGAACTTTGCCGTGGCCTGAAGTTGAGAATGGTTCAATTGCATAGACTCCTTCTTCTAAGTTGTATTCTTTTAAGTTGTCGTAATTTGGTATTGTAATTCCTGAATGGAGGTCGTATTGGTCAATTGAGTGGCCTGAGAGATTTATTATTGGCTGGAAACCGCGGGATTTAATTGTGTTTTCTATCGCCTTGCCGATTTCTCTTAATTCTGTATGGTAGTCTGTTGCTTTGATTCCAGATTCTAATGCAGATTCTGCTGCTTCAATCAGTTGTTTGTTTTCTTCATTGTTCTCAAGGTCAAGGGAGAAAGCTGTATCTGCGACAAAGCCGTCAATATGTACCCCGATGTCTATTTTTAGCAAGCCGTGGGCTTTTTGGTCGTCGTTATGGCTTGGAGTTGAGTGTGCTGCGATTTCGTTGATTGAAAGATTTATCGGGAAAGCTGGTTTTCCGCCGAGTTCAAGAATTTTAGCGTCTATTTTTTCTGCGATTTCTAGAAGGGGGATGTCTTTGCAGATTATTTCTCTGGCAAAGACTTTTACTTTTTTTGCGATGTCGCCTGCTTTTTTTAGTTTTTCTATTTGTTCCTTTTCCATCTAATTTTTATGAAGCAAAGCTTTAAATAACGTTTGGTTGGAGAGAAGTTATGGTAAGAGAAGATTATGACTCAGAAAATTGCGAAGATAATACCAGATGTTGCGAATTAATCAGAAAGAAAACTTTTCAGGCTTATCAGCGATTTGAAAAACATCTTGAAAATCCAGAAGTTGTTGATGATGTTGTCGATAAGTTGTGTGTTGCTTTAGGTCTTTGTGATGAATAGGTTTTTTGTGAGTCAGAGATTATTCTACTTCAAGGAAACCGTGAGGTCTGTAAATTTCTGCTGCGGGTTTTGTTGGAGAGAATGTTAACAGTCAGGGCGAGGCTCCATTTGGATCAGAGGAAGACTGAAAAAGATATTTCAACCTCCTTTCTTTAATCCCATGTATTAAAGCAATCATTTGCCCAGGGTTGCGGTTTTCAGTTACAGTGACGTCAAATCCATTAAGACATTTCCTTACTATGTATGGAATTTTTGGATTTAACTGTAAAGTAAATGTTCGCAGAAAAATATCTTTAACAAATGCATCTGCTTCTGCTGCAATTGTGTTTGATTGTACGGCTATTGCCTCTCCTTCGCTTGTATCAGCAACATACCAATTAAACATTTCCCCCTCTGCTCCTATGTGCTTTCCTAAGTAAGCTCCTCTATCTGGATGTTTCAGCAAGTATCTTTGTATCCTCATAATTTTTTTGGGAAAAAAGAGGTTATAACTGTTTCGGAAATGGAGAGAGCCGGTATAGGTAAAAGGGCATAAGAAATAGTTCCAAACAATAAGGTTCTAGGTAATATCCTTATCAAATAATCTTTAATGGGTCGGATTGTGTGAGAAAAGAATTATGCTATTTTGATGTTGTAACAAAACAAATTAACTAATTGGTAAGGGAGTCTTCAACTTTCTCTCCTTCGGCACATAATTAAAAATCTTCTCTGTGTTGGATTTTCCAATTCCTACAAAATCATCTTGGAATTGGAGAACTACTGGGCCTCTTTCACATTTTATTTCTAAATCGTGGCCTCTCATCCAGAGTTCAAGTTGTTGTTTGCTGATTTTAATTATGTTTTTTGAAATTTGGTTTTTTATTTCTGGAATTGAGAGGGCGTCGAAGTTTATTCTTAAATCTTGGTCTCTTCTGCTGATTATGTACATGCCTATTAGTTCAATGTTTGTTAGGTTTCCTAAGCCGAGGATTTCTTCTTTTGACAAAGAGCCTGAAAAAGCGCGGAGTTTTTTCCTTCCTCCTTCAATTAGCAGGTAAGAAAGGGAAGAAAGGCCATATTGTTCTCCAAGCACTGCTAGGATTTTCTTTTTTTCGCTGGATTTTATGAATTTTATCATTTTTATATTTCCCTGCCGGAATCTTCTTCGTTTGATAAGCGAAACGTAGGAGCATAACTTTCTGCATTTTTTGAAGCAGGGGAACAAGGTTTTGTGCGAGTATGATATTTTTCTCTTCGTGTAATCGGAGTTTTTGTTTCAGGCATGAAATAGCAAACAATTTTTCCTTCGTCTTCTCGATATTTTCTCTCTCTTGTGAAGCAAGTATATCCTATAATGTGGCCTGTTGAATTGCGTATTGGAATTAAAGAGTGACTTTCTCTTTGTGGAAGGTGGCTTACAGGGAGATTAATACAATAAACGGCTTTAGAAACGTAGTCTCGAGCTGTTAGGATTTTTGCTTGCCTTGCAATTTCTTGTAGGATTTCATGGTTTAATCTCATTTTGTTTCCTCCAACAACCTAAGCTTTGCAACAAAAAAACCCTCGCTGTCGTTGTCTTGAGGGTAGATTCTGCAGGTTTTTTTAACATCTTGATGGAATGTTTTGTCTTTCCATTTTGTTATACCTGGGCGGCATTTTAAAGGAAGGGCGAGAGTTTCAATTTTTACTGGAAAGTTCCTTAACGCGAAGTCTATTACTTCTTCATTTTCTTCTGGGGCATGGGTGCATGTTGAGTAGACAAGAACCCCAGATTTTTTCAGACATTTTAATGCAAAGGCAATGAACTTTTTTTGTTGTCTTGAAAGAGATTTGGTTATCTTGTGATTCCAGATTATGAATGTTTTTGGAGATGAGCGGAGTGTGCCTTCGCCAGAGCAAGGTGCGTCGACAAGTATTTTATCGAATTTCGTGTAATTTAAATTAGCTAGTTTTGAACATAATGCTATGGCATCTTTTCTGCTTATAATTGTGTTTGTTACCCCACAACGTTCTAAATTCGAGACAAGGATTTTTATTCTCTGAATTTTTAAGTCGTTGGCGACGACCGTGCCTTTGTTTTGCATTTTAGCTGCGATTTGAGTTGTTTTGCTTCCAGGTGACGCCATTAGGTCTAAAATTAATTCTTCAGGTTGTGGGTTAAGTGCTATCGGGGGGAGCATTGATGAAACTTCTTGGATGTAATAGTAGCCGAGTTGGTGTTCAAGTGCATTGCCTAGTTCTCCCGGTAAGAGGTCGGACTCAATGAGCATGACTTCTGGAAAATTGGGATATGGCTGTTTGACTTGCCAGCTCTTTCTATTTAATTTTTTTAATAATTCACAAGGGGAAATTTTAATTGTGTTGCATCTGATAAAACTTAGTGGTTCTTGATGAATTATTTTTTCGAATTGGGCGAAGTCATCTTTGTCTGGGATGAGAGATTTCATTCGTTCTTCAAATGCAGGCTTCATTTGGTATTTGAATGTTTTTTTCATGCGACTTTAAAGAAGAAAGAGGTTTTAAACTTTTATAGTTTTGTTAAGGAATGCAATAAATTTCTTAAAGATGTGGATATTGTGAGATATTTTCCGTAAGGAACTCCTAGGTCATATGCCCACGGATCTAAATTAATCTTTTTGCCATCAATATTAACTTCAAGATGTTGATGAATAGCTGCTGAGAAGGTTATTTTTTCCTTAATATCTTTTTCTTTAAATCTTTTACTTCCGATTAAGATTGTTTTTATTATAAGGTCTTGAACGTGACAATAGGCAAATCCGTTTTTTTCAGTTATTTTATTTGGATCGTTCTGGAATAGCTTGGGCAGATTGACGAGAAAGTTGATAGGGCCTGTTGCAGCAGAATATCTCTTTGCAACATACAAAAATGTAGATTTAACAAACAGATTTTTATTTTTTATCTTACCCAGTTCTTTTATTTTTTCTTTTAGCTTTTTTGAGGTTATTGTTTTTTTTGTTTTGTAAAGCCAGAGGTTTGGGACGATTATCGCCGGGATGATTAATGTAAGGGAGAAATATACTAACAAGACAGATAAGATTATATTTAAGGTTTCCATTATTTTTTTAGTTGTTCTCTGCTTAAAAGTTTGATGGTTGTCATAAAATGAATTATATAACAAACTTTTTAATCCCTCTTCTCTATTTTTTGATATGGAAATCTACTTTATGCGACATGGAGAAAGCGAGTACAACGTGAAGAAGCTTATTAATTTTGATCCTTCTGTTCCTGTGCATCTTACTGAGAACGGAAAGAAGCAAGCAGAGGAAGCTGCGGGGGAGTTGAAGCACATTAGATTTGATGCGATTTGTAGTTCTGAATTTCCCCGTGCTAGGGAAACTGCTGAAATTGCAGGAGAAGGCAGAGATTTAGAGATAAAAATTGATAAAAGATTGAATGAAGTGAAGTTTGGATTTGAGGGTAAGTATTATTTGGAATATATTGAACAAAGAAATAAATCCGGAGATATAATTAACTTTAAGACGGAAGGAGGAGAGTCTTTTTTGGATGTCAAAGCTCGTGTTAAACAATTTTTAGAAGATTTGAAAAAGGAGAATTATGCGAGGGTTTTGATTGTTGCGCATGAAGCAGTTGTCATTGCTGCCAGGGTGATTTTTAATGAGTTAGGAGATGAGGATTCTTTAATGACTAATGTAAAGAATGCAGAGTATTTTATGTTTGATTTGTGACTTGCTGAATTAAAAATAATATCCTCAATAATAGCCAACCCTCCTGAAATTAACAGGTAAAGGGGTTACTTTGCAATCTCCTCCTTCTGCTTTGGGTTATAACTGTGGTTTTGACTTGGGCTAAATTTTCATTCCTGTGAAAAATTTTTGTTTTCTTCAGTTGCGCCTGCAATGTCAAGCCAATCGTGATTTTTTCTTATATTAAGGTTTGAGCGCCAGACTTCTTCCAACAAGTATGGTCTTACGTTGTGCTCTCTTGCAAGATAGATTAATGCATTGAGGTCTTTTGGAAAACATTTGCCTCCAAAACCGAAATCACCGTCGGGGCCCGGGACATCCATGTTTTTTCCAATCCTATCGTCCAGCTGAATCGAGTCTTTTACTTTTTTGTATTCAATTCCCAAGGCTTGGCATATTTTGTATAATTCGTTTGCAATCATAACCTGCGCAGACAACGTGGCGTTTGCAGCGTATTTTATCATCTCTGCTGTTTTTCTATCTGTGGTTATTATTTGTGCGTTGGGAAACAAAAGTCTGTAAACTCTTTTTAATTTTTCTTCTGATTCAATGTCCTGAACTCCGATGACAATGCGATTTGTATTTTGCATATCTTCCAAAGCGTGTTTTTCTCTTAAGAACTCTGGGTTGAAAGCGAATTTGAAAGGATATTGTTGTGTAAACTTGTCAGTGGTTCCTGAAACTGCTGTTGACCGGACAGTTATTAAAATCTCTTCAGGGTTTCTTCTGATTTGTTCAGCAGTTTTAGCTAATAGCTGCAGGGAATGATGCATTGGACTGTAATCTATTTCCCCGCTTTTTTTCATTGGCGTTGGAACGCAGATGAATACTACTTCTGCGTTTTGAACTAATTGTTTTATACATTCGTCGGTGTTGTAAGGTGCTTTGTATCTGTCGTAGGGAAAAATGCGGTGCGCTGTTGATAGCACCTTTGCTGTTGTTCCTCCGACAAAACCCATGCCAATCATTCCGATGTTCATGTATTGAAGAGAGTTTTGCTTTTTTTAAGGATTGTTGTGATTGTGAATCTCGCGGTTCAAAAACATTTATAACTTCCTCTAGATATTCAGTAAGATGATTAGAACATTTGAAAAAGAGGGTGTTTACAGCGAGGCGCTGTTTTCTGAATGTGAAAAATATCGTTATAAATTAAAAAGAAAATGGGATAATAACCTGCCACAGATTATGTTCATTGGTTTGAATCCTTCAACTGCTGATGAAATTAAAAACGACCCTACAGTTAGCAGAATGATCAACTATGCTAAACAATGGGGCTATGGAAGCGTTTCTGTTTGTAATGTGTTTGCTTTTCGCGCGACATTTCCAAAAGATTTGAAGAACACAAAAGAGCTGGTTGGCAGAGAAAATGATAAATCAATTACAGAAGAAGCGCAAAGTTCTGAGAAGATTGTTATTGCATGGGGAAATCACGCTTTGTTTATGAATAGAAATATTGAGATGATGAGTTTGTTGCATAAACATGAACTTTTTTGTATTGGTGTGAATAAAAATGGCGAGCCAAAACATGTGTTGTATTTGAAGAAAGACTTAAGTCCAGAATTGTTCTCTGAAACGTGATGAATGTAAAATGATTGACTGTAATTACAACATAAAAATAGCATAATCTTTTGCCCACCTCCTCCAACCCCCCAAAAAATGATTTGTATTATTACCTAAAACCAAACTGTTTGAAGCTATTTTCTATTCTAATCTTTTTGATAAAACAGGCGAACTGGTTTTCGTATACTAAAATCCGCATAACAAAACAGTTAAATTTAAAAATCTCTAAAAGATATAAATTAAAATCTTAAAAACTCTTAAAGATATTTAACAGTGACAACTATCTGCTTTTAATAGAAGATGATAAAGACTAGAAAAAAAGTTAGTTCAACATGTGGTGAAGAACTACATAAACAAGTTATAGACAGAATACTAAAACAAAAGTTATATAAAAATCTATCAGTTTTTCATGAGCACAGTCCACAATTTAGAAATGCATGGCGAGAGCTTCGCTTTACATCGCTCGGAATCCTGCTGGACAGCTACATGTCTTATACTAACTATGCAAGCCCAGACATTATACTCCTTACAGAAAATCCAGGACATCTCATTATCATAGAAGTCAAATCAAGATTAACCCGCGCCTCAGGAGAAGATATGTGTCGGCAATTGGGGGAATATCACGAGTATATTGCAAAACATCCAAAAGACTTATCAGAATTCTTAGAAAAAAGAGGTATCTCCCTTGATGAAATAGCTGATTTAACAATCGGTTTCAGCGGAGTTGTTGGCACTCGCCGTAGAGGAGTACGAGAAGTAAGATACTTTGAATTGTTTGAAGAAAATTAAACCCTAACAACTTCCCCAGTCATTACCTTTCTGTCTTCCCAGCCTTCTGGAGTTTTATCGCTAAATTGCATGCACTCTTCCTTATTTTCAGGATTTTCACAATACTCTTTGCACTCTTCTTCAGTTGTGCATCCGCCAGGCCCTTCTTGCTCATCCTCGTCTCCAGGAGGCCCATCAGGACCACCCATCATCCCCCCAAAAAAATCTTTCAAAAACATTTTCATTTCTTTCTCCGAAGAAGCAGGATAATACTCTGCAGAATTCATCAAACTCCTCATTTTAAGCCACATCTTCGCCCCGCTCACCGCCCCTTTAATCCTGTCTCCCAACTTTCTTGGTTTTCTATCCCACGGAGGACTTTCTACCTCTATTCCCATTATCTCCTTTTCTGAAATATAAATTATATCATAAAGTTTCTCAAAGTCAAGCTCAACTCGTGCGTCTAATTCCGGCATTTCTTCCGGCAGCATCGGCTCAGTATTGATTAGCTCTTCCTCATTAATCTCAACATACAGATTAAACACATTTTCCCCGGTTTCATAATCCAAAAACTGGACAGCCCCTTCAAAACTTCCGCCGTATTTTTCCATCACTTCTCTTAAATCCTCCATCTCTCCAGGGTCATTTCTAATCTCTTCTTTCTCTTCTTCTGAAAGTCCTCCTCCAGTTTCACCATCAGGTCCTGGAAACTCATGCTTTTTCATTGACTTCCCAAACATGCTCTTCATAGCCTGCTTAGAAGGAAAAATCCAAATCTTCATGTAAGGAGATATAAGTTCTATCTCTTCATCTGTCCCAGGCAATCTCGCTGTTTTAAGCTCTTCCCAAAATTCCACCATCCCATATTCTGTTTCATACTTAACATTAATCAACTCATGCTTTGGAAACTCGTCAATACCAAGACACTTCATTCTATGCCCCATTTCTCTGGAAATATCAACATCACTCCAATAAAGCTCAAAAATCCCGGAAACAGCCTGCTCCCAGTCTTCTGCAGAATTAGCTAAATAATCCTCAAAAAACCATTTTACAAACTCTTCATCAAAACCTTGCTCAAATTCTGCTCTTTGTTTTTTCAAATTTTCAAAATCATACTTGCACCAATCAGCTTCTCCTCCCTGATAATATTTATGTTTCAAATCTCTGACTCCTTCAAAAGACTCGCCCCATCCGTCAAAGAAAATAAATCCTTCTGTCTTTCCTTGCGCAACCCTGCAAGAACCTCCTGCCAGATAAACTCCTTTTTCTTCTTTATGTTCTTCTTCATCCCAATCAGATTCAACATCTTCCCAAAAATCACCCTTCCCCGATACGCACTTGCCAAAACAATCATCAACACATCCGCTTACATCTTTCTCTTCCTTGCAATTTTCCTCGCACCTTACACTTTCTTCATCAACATCACAGTCTAATTCATCTCCGCATGATTCTCGAATACAGGATTCAACACATGGCCTGATTTTATTATTATAACATACTTCATTACAATCCTTTTTGCATCTCTCCTCGTTGTCTTCCTCCATCTCTCTACTTCCTTCTCTATCACGGTCTTCCCAGTCATCATTCTGATTATTATCATAATTATCTTCCCATCCTTCACCTCCATCACCATCTCCACTATCTCCTCCATCACCATCTCCACTATCTCCTCCATCACCATCTCCACTATCTCCTCCATCACCATTTACAGCATACCCTGTGATACTTGCTCTTTTACCAATATCTAAAAAAACATTAGCAACATAACTTATCGCTGCCTTAAGAGGCGCAAAAACAACCTCTCCAATTATAGCTCCTGCTTCTGGCTCAACTTCAGGTTCTGACTCTGGCTCTGATTCTTGTTGTTCTGATTCTTCAGGTTCTTCTTGCTCCTGCTCTTTAGGTACTTCTGATTCCTCTTCTTCCTCAGGGTGGGCGGGTGGGACACCTTCTTCCTCCTTTTCTTCCTCTTCTTCTTCAACCCAACCTTCTATTTTTTTACATTCTCCTGTTTCAGGAACACATTCATATCCTGTCTCACAATTAATTTCAGCACATTCAGGTTTTACTTTTCCAGGAAGTGTAACACATTTTCCATTACTACAAACATCATTTTCCCCGCCGCAATCACTTTTTACTCTGCATTCTTCCCCAGCCCCCTCGTCACAAATCCAGTTGCAATCACAATCAGGATAACCTCCTGAAATTTCCATATGTCCTGGACACTCTGGTATCATACTGCTGATATAGTCATTGCAATAGTTAGTACATGACTCACCTCTTTCTTCCTTTTTAACACATTGTCCATTTTCTTCAACACATTCAAATTCTTCAGTAGGCTGCATGCAGTCTACAGCCATCATATCTTTTATTAACATGCATCCGTTCCCGCATTTTCCACACCCTAATCCTCCCCCCTTCTCGCACTTAACACCTGTCTCTTCCCAAAGTCCTTCTACACAAATTTCAACAACTACTTCATCTCTGTTTTGACACCGCTCTATCTTCTTCTCACCAGCAACACAATCTGGCTTCACACAATCTTCTAACTTTATTAATCGACACTCTCCAAATTCATCTGCTTCATTCTCCCATACACATTCACCTTCTCCGCATAAAAACACACACTCCTCATTTGTTTTGCATTTTCCTTCTCCACCTATACAAATCGGCGGTAAAGGACAACCATTTTCATCCTCTCCACTAAAAATAACTTCTCCTGAGCAAGGCAAAGCATCATAAACCAGACATTCAACACAATCTTGAGGACAAAGCAAGGATTCATCATCATCTGTACACTCACCTAAATAATCACCATGATCTAGATGATCTGAAACAGCTGAAGCCCCAACAATTATGGTATGTGCATTATTTGGATTTCCTGGAGGAATATGACAAACAGTCACTGAATCGTCGCCTTCTTCCTCTTCTCCTCCTTCACCTCCATTTTCTTCCTCGCTTACATTATCAGATAACAAAACTGCAAGCAATTCCTCTTCAACGTTTTCCTCTTCTTCCTGTGGAGGAAAGGAATGTGTAGTTAGCTCGCCCATCTCGCCTGGCTCACAAATATTGTTCCCGCAAACAGCTCCTTTTTCTGTAATAATTTCTTCCTTTACCTGACAAGTCCCTGCAATACAATACAACTCCTTCTCAACCACCCCTGATTCGTCACCAACAACTGTTGCATCAACGAATTTCCCGCAAAACTTGCCCCCGCACTGCGCTTCAGCACAATCAATTTCCCCGTTATCATTATCGTCCTTATTATTATCACAAACCTCTTCGCCAAATTCTCTGAACTCTTCAACAAGTCTTTTTTCCCATTCTTCCTGTTTAAAATAAAAATCTTTTTTCTCATAGTCAGAAAACAGCTCTAGATAAAACAACTTTCTTTCTTGGTAGTTTTTCCCAGCCAGGTCTTTCATTTTAGCTCTTTTTTCCTGCTCTCTTTTTATCCAGCCGTAGTTTTTATCAATTTTCCTTCTCTCCTCTTCACTCATTGATTCTTCTTCTAACCTGTAAGTTTTGTCTAACTCTTCCCAGACATTGTTAGCTTTTTCATTCCAAGCATCTGTTAACATCTGCAGTCTATGCGAGTAAGACATCGCCTGTCCATAATCTCCATTTTCTAACAATCTTCTCATCTCACTTACCAGTTCTTTTGTCTCTGCCTCAAAACCCTCAGTACCCATATCTTTGAATCTCTCTTTAGATTGCTTTTTATCCGTGTCCATGGCATTTTCTGGAAACTTAAATCCAGGACCACGGCCTTCAAGCCCCAGATTCATTCCAATCCAATGCCACTCACAATCATCACACATCTCTAATCTTAAAATCGCTTCAAAATTATCTCCCCCATAAAACTCAACTTCTTGAACAAGGACTTTCTGGATTTCCCTTTTGTTTTCTGAACCAAAAATAGAATTCATTAATTTCCCGCAATCCTCAGAACTCTGCCTAAAATAAGGCTCAAACGTCCTCTCAATGTTTACGCTTTCTTTTGCCAAAGATTCTGCATTAGATTGGCTTGGATTGGAACTATAATATTCAGCCAGTTCTTGAATTTCAACGAATTTTGATATTATGTCTAATTCTTCTTGCGGCCTTTTAAATTCTGTTTCAAAATGCAGCCGATAAACCAGATACCCCCCCTCGACAATGTCAAAATCTTCAATGTTCTGTTCAAACTTTTCTCCGTTTTCCTCTCTTCCAAAATCCTTTTTCTTAAAAAGAGTGGGCTGCGCGCTAAGTCTTATCTGGATTTTCTTGCCATCAAAAACTATTTTTTTCCATACAGGAACTTCATTGCCTAATCTTACTTCACGCTCCTCCATTTCAACCCAAACCCACTTTGTCCATTCATCTGGTTCTCCCAGAACTTGCTTAATCTGCTCTTGCTTCAAAAGTCCGCCTTCTTCTTTGCTGACAACTCCCAGCATTTCATTCAATTTCTCCCTTACAGAAGAACTATAAACCATAAGCTGGACATAATCAATATTCCCAGTTTCATATCCCTCGGCATAGTGTGTTAATTTTTTTATTTCGTCATCAACTTCACCAGCAGAAACTAAAGATAAAGAAAACACTAACGCTAATACCAGAACCAAAACAAACAACCCTCTTTTGCACATCGCTAAACCAGGAGGAGGGGGTTAATAAAAGTTTTTATTTTCGAGAGTGTTAGGAATTAGTGGCTTTCTATAATTTTTTCTTCTCCTGTTAAGCTCGTGGCTTTTTGTTGTTTAATTGAGTTTAATAAAAGTGTATTCCATCTGTTTCCATTAACTCCAATTCCACACTTTTCAGCAGGAGTTAATTTATCTCTTGCGTTTTTTCTCACGAAATTATGGAAAACTCTAAATCCATCCTGATAACTTTGCACTTCTGTAACTCCTCTTCTAATCTTATGAAATTCTTTTTGATGTGAATGATGGCTTTCTATTGCGTTATTGTTTATTACTTTCCTTTTTCCCACAATAGAAGTATGCTTAACTTTTCTTTCATTACCCCAATTCCTAAATGCTTTCCTAACTCCATCTTGATAACCTGCATATCTATCTGTAATTATCTGAAATGGGATTTTTCCATTCTGTTTATGTGCCTCTTTGAAAACATGAACAGCGTCTTTTGATTTTCTACTTCTTCCTGAACATTCAGACGCAAGTAAGAATTTAGTTTTATTATCCATAACATTCCAGACATAATCAAAATTCTTATTAGGGTTCTTTTTGTCCTTTCCTCTTTTAGTTAAGATTAATGTTTCGTCTGTGTTCCAAATTCCTTTAATCTCTGGTTTGATTGTTTTGGTGTATTTGTTCATAATCTTCCCGAACTTCAAAACCCAATCTCTAATCGTAACATGGCTTATTTTCAATCCGTAGAATTGTGAGAACTGGTCGCTTATATCTCGGTAAGACAAACCCTTATAGTAACAATCCATAGCAAGACAAACAAGTTTAGCATTTCCTTTGATGTGGCTTATTGGTTGTAAAACAAATCTCTTCTTACATGACTTACAGCAATAGAGTTGTTTCATTCCTAACTTTGTTTTACGTTGCCCTCGCTTAAACATCTCTTCGCAAGAACAATAAGGACAAATATCTTTTTTAGGAGTGTCAATAATAAACTCAATTTCTCTTTCTACTTCTGGTTTCACTTCATACTTTGCCTTAATCTTCTCAAATAGAAGAATGGCTTTAATGTGTTTGCAGTAGAGATTTTTACCTTGACATCTTCTCTTAAAGTCCTCACACTCGCAACTATAAGCGTCTATGTGCGTTACCTTGTATTTCTTGTCTGAATTTTGAGAAGGGACTAAATAAGTAAACTCGTCTAATGTTTCAGGGTTGCCTTTCTGTAAAATTGCTTTTGCTCTTTCGTTTCTCCATTCAGAGAAATTCTTTAGGTATTCTGTTGTTTGTTCCATATTAACACTTTATTTTATTAATATTAATAAGAATAAGCTGTATATAAACCTTTCTATAATAACGACATATGGTGTTCTATGTTAATATGGACATATAATATGTATATATATGTTATCTATTTATTTACTTATTTCCTTCCCAATGGTTCTATGATAATATAGATAATACTATTAACATAAAATCAGAAAGATATAAATAGTATGATTCTCACATAATAGTCATGGACACAAATAGGTTTAATGGGAAAGCGGGGGATATTGTTCCAAGAGGTGCTTTTTTGGGAGATGAATTTGTAGAGTTCCAATATTTTTTACCAAAGGAATTACCAAATTTAAAAGAGATTTGTTTAGACCCAGTCTTATTTGAAAAATCAAATGAAGCGAATAGGGCGTTAGGAGAGTTACAAGGATTAACCAAAAATTTAGGGAGCTTAGAATTATTTGTAGATGCTCATATGAGAAAAGAAGCAGTTGAAAGTTCAAAGATAGAAGGCACTTATGTTTCTTTAACAGAAGTTTTTTTAACAGAAGCGGGAAGCAAAAAACCAGAATTTGTAAATCCAAATGTAAGAGAAGTTGTAAATTTTGTTAGAGCAATAGAGTATGGTTTATCAAAATTAAAGGAAGGTAAAAAAATAGATAAAGAAATTTTAAACGAGATGCACAAAATTTTATTGACAAAAACAAGAGGACAAGAAAAACTTGTAGGAGAGTTTAGAAAAAGGCAAAATTGGATACAGAGCAAAGGAAAAACAAGCGACATTCACGAAGCCGATTTTGTTCCACCATCCGAAGAGCAAGTTGATAGACTGATGAGTTATTTATTTGATTATCTGAATAAAGATGATGGGGCTTTTAGATTGCTCAAGGCGGGTTTGGTTCATTATCTTTTTGAAACAATACATCCTTACGAAGATGGAAACGGAAGAATGGGCAGAACATTAATATTGCTTTATCTTGTCCAATCAAAAGTATTAGATAACCCAATTTTATTTTTAAGTCCTTATTTTAGCAAATACAAAGAAGCATATTATAATAGCTTGACAGAAGCAAGAGAGACAGGAGAATTCACAAGATGGTTAAAATTATTTTTGGAAGGAGTTAGAGATGTTGCATTAGACACTTCAAAGAGAGTTAGAAAGTTAATTGAATTATACAATGATTACAAAAAGAGATTGGTAGACATTAATGCTACTCCGATTTCATATACTTTATTAGACAAGTTTTTTGAAAACCCATATTATTTTATTAGTTTACTACAAGAAGAATTAGGAGAGAATTATCCAAAGACAAAAAGAGGTATGAACTATTTAGTAAAGTGTGGAGCGATAAAATTATACACAAAACATAAAAGAAACAAGATATATGTGGCGATGGATATTCTTAGAATAATGGAGGAAGATATAATTTAAAATGGAGAAAAAATCGTTAAATAAAAGTTTACGAAAGGCGAACATTTCAAAGAATGATGATTTTTACACTCAATTAACGGATATTGAAAAAGAGTTAAAACATTATAAAGAACATTTCAAAAACAAAGTAGTTTTTTGTAACTGTGATGACCCTCGTGTAAGTAATTTCTTTCATTATTTCTCATACAACTTTGAGGAGTTAGGATTGAAGAAACTAATTACTACTTGCTATAAAAATCAACAGACGGATTTATTTAGTGAATATAAGTCTGAAAAAGCAATTTACTTGGAATATTTTGGTGACAAAAATCAAAATAACATTCCAGATATTAAGGAAATAGGAATTAAACATCTAAAGGGAGACGGAGATTTCCGTAGCAAAGAATGTATTGAACTGCTAAAACAATCCGACATTGTTGTTACCAATCCACCTTTTTCGTTGTTTAGGGAATATGTTGCACAGTTGATAAAATATGATAAAAAGTTTATAATCCTAGCACAACAAAATGCAATATCTTACAAAGAAATTTTTAAGTTAATAAAAGAAAATAAATTCTGGTTGGGAGTTGATAATAATGGGACAAAATGGTTTCAAGTTCCTAAGGATTATGAGATAACTACTGAATCCAGAAAAAAAATTGAAGATGGAAAGAAATTTTTTAGCATGGGGAGTATTGTTTGGTTTACAAATTTAGATATTAAGAAAAGGCATGAAGATTTAATATTATGTAAAACATATAAAGAACATAAAGAAGAATATCCGAAATATGACCATTACGATGCAATAAATGTTGATAGGGTAGCAGAATTCCAATGGATTACAGGGGGGCTATGGGCGTTCCGGTTACATTTTTAGACAAACATAATCCTGAACAATTTGAAATTTTAGATGGTATCGGAAGATATAGTATGTTAACGGGACCAACGGATAAAACAAGAGGGACATATTTAACCAAAATAAATGGGTCTCCCAAATTTGCCCGTATAATAATTCGGAATAAGAAAATTTAAATAATTGGTTTTGAGTGTTATTCTATGAAAATAGAATTAAAAGAAATTACAGTTGGTGAATTATCAAAAGGTTATCAAGATAACGCAGAAGAAGGTGTAGTTGGGTTTGGAGGTAAACTTGATATTCGCCCACCATTTCAGCGAGAATTTGTTTACAAAGACAAACAGCGTGATGCTGTTATTAATACTGTAACAAAAGATTTTCCTCTGAATGTAATGTATTGGGCAGTGCGTAATGATGGAAACTTTGAAATAATAGACGGACAGCAAAGAACAATTTCACTTTGCCAGTATGTTATTGGTGACTTTTCAATTAATGGATTGGCTTTTCACAATCTCCAAAAGGACAAACAAGAACAAATATTAAATTATCCTCTTAAAATTTATTTGTGTTCAGGAACTGATAGCGAAAAATTAGAGTGGTTTAAAATTATCAATATTGCAGGAGAAAAATTGTTTGACCAAGAATTACGAAATGCTATTTATTCAGGCACATGACTAACAGACGCTAAAAGACATTTTAGTAAAGCTAATTGCCCTGCCAAAAATATAGCGAGTGATTATATGAAAGGTTCTCCTATTCGTCAAGACTACTTAGAAACCGCTATTAGTTGGATTAGTAATGGTAAAATAGAGGAATATATGGGGAAACACCAACACAAACCAAACGCAAATGAATTATGGCTATATTTCCAAAAAGTTATAAGCTGGATTAAAGCAGTTTTTCCGAATTATCGTAAAGAAATGAAGGGGGTTGATTTTGGAACTTTATATAACAAATTTGGAGATAAGGAATTTGACCAGAAAAAAATAGAAAAGGAAATAACAAAATTAATGCTTGATGAAGATGTAACTAAAAAATCTGGGATTTATCCTTATGTTTTAACAAGAAATGAGAAATACCTAAGTATTCGTTCTTTTACTGATAACATGAAAAGGGAAGCATACGAAAGGCAAAAAGGTAATTGTCCAAAATGTAAAGAACATTTTGAAATAGAAGAAATGGAAGCAGACCACATCAAGCCATGGCATGAAGGCGGAAAGACCATAGCAAAGAATTGTCAAATGTTATGCAAACAGGATAATAGAATTAAATCAGGAAAGTAAAAAGCCACGCCACTTGACAGCACTATTCAAGCCACGAATTCTTGACACTCTCTTTATTTTCTTATGGGGGAATTCTTATTTCTTGTCCTTGAGGTGCACATCCATCTGCGGAAACGGAATTGTAATTCCAGCCCGATTCAAAGCATTGTAAATCCTCGTATTCGCTTCATCAACCGAACCATAACCATTCTCATAACTGTCGATATGGAAAAACGCCTTAAAGTTCAACGAAGAATCTCCCATTTTCAGGAAATAAATACTCGGAGCAGGATCCTTCAACGCGTGCTTTACCTTGCCCAGCTCTGCAAGAACAACCTTCTTAACTTTCTCAATATCGCTGCCGTAAGCAACTCCAAACGGAATCGTCTTCCTAACCCTCGTCTCAGGCAACGAAACATTCCTAATCGGAGTATCAGCCAATTTCGTGTTCGGAATTATCACAACATCATTATCAAACGTCCTAACCCTCGTGCCCCTAATCCCAATCTTCTGAATAACTCCCCAAGTCCCATCTTCCATAATTATCCAGTCCCCCACCTTAACCGACTTGTCCATTATGACTGAAATCCCTGAGAAAATGTTTGCTAAAACAGGTTGCAATGCCAAAGCAACAGCCAATCCAGCTATACCCAACGCCCCCAAAACCGGCACAATCTCAACACCCCAAATTTCCAAAACATACAACAAGACAAGGATAATCAAAATAATCTTCAACGTCCCATGAACCAAGTTCGTCAAACTATCATTCATTTTAACCTTTGTTTTCTTAGCAACATTCTTCCACGCAACAACTAAAGCAACATCTACAAACGCAAAAATCAGATAACCTATCGCAATCACCAACGCAGAATAAATAACCCTCTCCGCATTCAATGAAAACGCCTCACTCAAAAAAAGTTCCTCTATCGCAAAGCGCAAGCTGATGAACAAAGCAACCATGCTCATCGGTGTTGAAGCCTTCGCTAATAAAATATCATCAATATCAGTCTTCGTCTTTGAAGTCAGCTTCATAACAAACTTGTTAAATAAAGCCAATAAAACTCTAAAAACCAAAAACAGCACAATCAAAACAATCAAAGCCCTTGCATACTGATTAGGAATATAACTTGCAAACTGCGGAATCATTTCACCAAAACCCATAAACAAAATAACAAAATTTAGTTTAAATGCCTTTCTATTCCACTATATTCTTGCTGGCAAGTTCCAGTCTCTTGTTTCTAATCAACAGCACAACACCAATTGCACAAATAATCGCAGCCGCAATCACCACTATCACAACAAAGATAAGGTCTAACCTTATTCCCCCGATAATTACATCTCTGTCAAACAAACTGCATTCTTTTTCAGTCGCCGGCTTATAGAAAAAGGTCCCGCAATTATTTGTATCATAACAATCCCTTGTCTTAACATCATTTTCACACTCGCTCCAATCACCACACACCCAGTTTTCCACACAACCAGCCAATTCTGAAATATCCAATTCTGTGTTATCAGTAGCAGAAACACAGCCCAAATCATCAGGATAATCTATCTTTCCATCTAAATCATTATCAAGACCATCATTACATTCATAAACAGTAGGCGAACCTCCCCCGCCACCTCCGCCGCCTCCAGTATCGCAAGCCCCGCAATCCGTAGGGCAAGTTGAACAACTCTCACCACTTTCGCAAAGACTGTTGCCGCATTTCTCGCCCAGAACGTAAGTGCTAAAACCAAAAACCCCGACAGAGTATTCTCCTGTTTCAGAATCAAAAACCAAACCGCATTCCTCGCAAACTTCCAGAGTTCCACCATCTAATTCTCTAATCACAGATGCCTCGTCCAATTCACCAACCCCTACAAACCCCAAATCGGCAGGCGCATTTATCTGGTGCATTCGCGGTTTTGTCATGTCAAAACCAATTCTTCCCTGAGACACTTCCATATTATTAACGAGATCTAATTTTGTGAAGTTTAGAATTCCGGCGAGGTTGATTTTTCCGCTTTCTAAAATCAAGACGGCATCCTCAACAATTGGATTGCTAAAATCAGAAGAGCCCTCTAGTAGTTCTGGCAAGAGAGGGAGAAGGACACAGTCAGTTGTGTCGAATTCGCAGTTCGCACATATTAATCCGAGGGATGTTGAATTTCCTGCAGGAAAGCCCAGGCTTTCACAAGTTTCGTTACTCAAATCTAAGCCATCGCATTCTTCTCCTAATTCCGCTATGTTGTTTCCACAGAAACTTCCACTAGTATCCACGCACCCCCCTTCATCAACTAAGCACATAAATCCGTCTTCGCAATTAGTATTGTTTTCCACATGTGCACAGTTAGCTATTTCCTCCACACAAATATGGTCAGTACACTCAATTCCGTCATCCCCCCCACAAACAATTGGGTCTCCAGCCACACAACCCAAGGTTATGTTACAAACCTCTGTACCGTTACAATAAGTTTGATCGTTACACAACGCATCATATCCTGCTTGAATACAAACGTCATTTACATCATCACATGTTCCAACAGTGCAACTAAATCCATCTGAACATTCATTTTCATCTCCAGAACAAACCCCCCCACTACAAACATCCCCTAATGTACAAAAGAATCCATCATCACACTCTGTCCCATTGATAACATTTTCAGGAAGATTACAAAGGAGGGTATTTGGATTGCAAGTATCAAGCGTACAAAGATTCCCATCATCGCAATCAACTTCTTGGGTTTCAACAGTACAAGTACAATCTGAAGTATCAGAAACACATTGCCCTTCATCATCTCCCTCATCTTCTCCTTCGTCACAACTATCTACCGAACACTCCAAACCATCATCACAAACTTCTTGTGTGCCATTTTGACAACCCAAAACAGCATCACAAATCTCAGCCCCATTACACCATAACCCATCCTGGCAAAGCACGTCATTAGCAGTATGAATTATTTCATCGAGGTCTTCATCACAACTATCAACTGTACAATACACCCCATCACTCCAATCCAAAAACCCTGCCTGACAATCATCCACAGCATCACAAGTCTCTTCACCATCGCAAAATAATCCCAAAATATCCTGGCAATAACCATCATCCGGAACATTACACTGATCAGATCCTTCATCACACAAAACAGTTGTACATTCAACCCCATCATCCACACAAGGAGGTGTTCCCGCAACACAGGTTCCCGCCTGACAGGTTTCAACACCATCGCAGAATGAACCATCATCGCATTGTTCGTCGGTTGTGCATTCTGGCTCTGGTTCATCTTGGCAGAATTCATCACAGCCATCTCCATTGAGATTGTTGCCGTCATCGCATTCTTCATTTTCTCCGTCATCGTTCGGAGCTTGTACTATTCCATCACCGCACCAGGTGCAATCTGGATCACCATCAGAATGGGAACAGCCAGGAGGGCAAATTCCGTCGGCAGAACCGCAAGTTGCTTCACAAGGAATGTCGCAACAACTATCTGTATCTAAGGATGGGATGATGCTTCCTGGGCAGAATTCGTTGGCCGAACATTCGTAGCCTCCTTGGGCAGAGCAGGTTTCAAGCTCGAGCTGTTTAGGGTGATAGTCAATTCCGTCTCCTATTATAATGTATTGATTATCTGGATATCCTATATTATTTTCAAAGTCACTCCAATAATTGCCCTGTGTTGAGAGGTTCCAATAATTGCCAGTTGTTGAACTTGAATCTATATTAAGAGTGTTTGAAAGATTGTTTGCCCAGAAAAGATTATTGTTTGTGTCTGTGTCTAAAAAAATTCCAACATTGTTTTCAATTAAAATGTTTTCTGTGATGTTGTTGTTTAAAGAGACTCCATTTCCCAAAAAGATACCTTGGCTTCTGTCGAGGATTTTGTTCATTTTAATTATATTATTTGACCCCCATCCCGCAATCCCTTTTGAGCCGGGGGCGGTGCTTTCTATTATTGTGTTGTTTAGAATAATATTATCAGAAGACCCAAAGCCGATTCCAAAGTAGAAGTTTTCAATTAAGCAATTTTTTATTGTGACGTTGTCGGAATTTGTCCCTATTCCATTAGTTCCAGAGCCTTCTATTAAATGGCCTGCGCAATCGAGCATTATATCGTCTCCATGGATGTATAGCCCGGTACCTGAACATTCTGTAAGGTTTTCTGTTAAGACTGTGTCGTGTGAAATCCAGGCTCCACAATAAACTGATTGGCAGCCTTGTTCTCCTTGGCAAGTTTCACTTGGGTCGCAAAGTGCCGGGGGTTCTTCGTCAACATCCCCATCACAATTATTATCAGCACCATCACAAACTTCTTCTGCGCCAGGATAGATGTTAAGGTCTGTGTCGTCGCAGTCTATTTCCCCGCAGTTTCCTTCTGTTCCGAAATAAGTATCGCCATCTGCATCAACACAAGGCGTGCAAATTCCCTCAAAACAATATTCTCCGTCTGCACAATCGTTTTCCGCAATAACACATTCTACCTCTAACCATTCTGGCAAATAGTCGACTCCGTCGCCTTCTCCTTCGACTGTGTGATTATAAGGGAAACCGGGGTTGCCTGCGTTAGTCCAATAGTTTCCTCTTTCAGAGTTGTTCCAATTATTACCTGTGCATCCAGCAGATTCTTCTGCATTATCTGGCAGGTAGTTACCGTAGAGGTTGTTGTAATTACTATTGTCCCGAAGAAAGATTCCTTTAGAGGTAGTTATTATATTATTATCTAAGAAATCATTACCGCTGACTCCTGCTGAAATGTCTATTCCTTCTGAATCCCAGAAAAATGGATCGCTTGTTATTGTATTTGAAGATATTTGGTTTTGGGTTCCTTCATTTAATCTTATGCCATATCTTTCTTTTGATATCACGTTGTTTTGAATTATGTTGTTGTTTCCCCAAGAAGATATTCCGGTGATTGAATTACTTTCGTCAAGAATTCCTTCGATTTCGTTTCCTAGGATTTGGTTGCTGTCGCCTGTTGAAGTCACGCCAATTTTTACATTACTTATTTGGTTAGAAGATATAATATTATTATTGCTATAAGAAATATGGATTCCGTTTAGTAGGGATGAATCTGCTGGAAGTTCAGCAGTTATAGTATTTTGTTGGACAGAACTTCCGCTGCTACCTCCCACATTAATCCCCTCAAGGGCAGCATCTACGTTTGGGAGTGATATATCGTTGTTTGTGATTGTTCCTTGAGAGTCAAAAAAGAGGATTCCTAGGTCACAGTTAGAAATAATGTTCATGTCTACGTTAGAGTTTTGAGAGCCAATTATGCGAATTCCTTTTTGTTGCAGGTTTCTCATGTTTTGACTGCAATAAATATTGTTATTTAGTATTTGAGTGTTATCAGAGTTGCTGTAAACACTAATACTTTCGCCGTAGTCCTGGATTACGCAGTTTTGTATTACAAGGTTGTTGTAACCAGGATTACGGATCGCAACTGAAGTTCCTTCCAATGCTCCGCTTGCTGGCCCCAATATCGTATTGCTGTTGCAATTGATTGTGATGTCGTCTGCTCCGACAGTTATTGCGAACTCCGCTCCACAAACAAAATCTTCAGTTAACGTAATGCTTTCTGTTATCGTTCCCCCACACTCTGGAGAAAACATCACTCCAAAACCAAACCTCTCCTTGAAAAAATCAACAATCTTCTCAAAAAAACTTCTTTTATCAACATCGCCAGAATCAGCCGCAGCAACAAAACTAACTAAAACAATCAAACAAAAAGCAAATCCAATTACAACACTCTTTTTCATACCCTTAAATTAAAACATTTCCATATATAAATATATTTAAACTTCTTCACATTAGTGACTTTGTTGAAAAAGTCAGAAGTTGTTCGTTATTATCTGCTCTATTTGTCGAGCAAAGCGAGACAAATCGAAAGTAACCGGGCGAGGTGTGTGGGAAGCGAACAACAGAAAGTTAATTTTCAACAAAGCCCCCCTCAACAAATAATGAAACCTTCCACAAAAAACACTCTCGCAATTGCAATTTATATTCTAGCAGCAGTTACCTCTTCAAACATCTTAGGAACTTTATTTTGGAACTTCCTCAGCATTGCTTTCTTAATTGCAGGCACATACGGAATTGTCTGCATGTGCAAAAAAAAGAAATTTTTGTTTTGATAATCCAAATAATTAAAAAATGGGACTGGACACGCCGCGTGTGCCAGCCCCTTTCACCCCAGCCAAGTGGGATGAATATGATATAACCTTCAAAAAAAGAACTTTTTTAAGATTATCTATTGTCAAAATTAGCGGTTACAACATCAAAATTGTATAATTCATTACCAACGCCACTAACCACTCCAAAAACTGTTTAATAATATTATACAGAACTGTATATTTTGAAGATATTGCTTGTTATAATCATTTCTAATAAACAACCGAATTAAATTTATAAAACCAGAGAATCTCTCCTATCCTCATCACCCTTCAATCTCCTTCATCAACCCTCTTCTTAACCTCTTCATCAATCTTCTCCTTAACAACATCTACAACCGCCTCTTCCTTACCACCTTCACTTCGCCAAAATTCATAAACTGTATAAAAAACTCTCAAAATAATCTCAACAACTAAAACAACAAAAATAAAAGAAAAGATATGGGTCAACAAATCAGGAATTGTCCTTACCTTTTCTATAATAACATTAAGGTTGAACTCTCCAGGACTTAAAAGAAAAATAGACAAAGTGATAAAAGGAAATAATTTCGCCAGGTCTTTAGCTATCTCTCCCCTAATATAAGCCAAAATTCTAATTGCACCAATCATTGATGCAGAAAGCCAGAGAATATATCCAATACTCTGCTCTTTTGCAATTAACAAAAGAATAATTGCCAGCGCAGCAAACCAAAGCACAATTATCACCGGCATGATAACTATGTACTCTAACAAATAAAGAACCATGGCAAAAAGTTTTCCCATAATAGGATGTTCTGAAGTATTGTACTTGTTCAAATTAAGTGCAATCAAATTTCTTTTTGATATTGACTTATAAAACTTAAATATAAACAATGCTGCAACAGCTAATGTCACCGCCAAAACCAAAACACTCACAGCGAGCGCTCTATCAAAAAAGAGCGACGATAAAAAACCGCCGTAAATTGATTCTATACTTTCAAATGCCATGCTCTCCTCTGTTCTTTAATTAGAAGGAGGAGTTTATAAGATTTTGCTTACAATAATAAGATAGGGGAATGTAAAATCAAATTACCTAAAGTATACAAAAATAACTAGAACTCCAATCATCAAATCAATTTATATTACTTACTCTTCTTTTCAGCGAAGAATCGTGCTCAAAGCCGATTCGTAGCAAACAATCACCAACATAGACAATTGTTAACTTTTAAATATCCATTCTTCTTACATTTAACATGATAGACATCAAACTAGTCAGAGAAAATCCTGAGTTAGTAAAAGAAAACCTAAAGAAAAAGTTCCAAGGAGAAAAATTATATCTTATAGATATAATCAGAAAAAAAGACATAGACTGGCGAAACCAAAAACAACGAGTCGACAAACTCCGCAACGAAAGAAACATAATCTCGAAAGAAATTGCCAACTACAAAAAACAAGGCAAAGAAGTAAAGAAATTAATGCATGCTGCTAAACTCATCCCAAACAAGATAGAAGAAATTGAGAAAAAAGTAAACAAACTCAAGGAACAAATCGATGAAACTCTTAAAAAATTACCAAACATAATCCATAAATCGGTTCCAATTGGTAAAGACGGAACCGAAAATGTTGAAATAAAAAAAATAGGCAAGCCAAAGAAGTTCAACTTCAAATTAAAAAACCACGTGGAGTTAGCAGAATCTTTAGGCATAGCAGACTTCGACACCTCTGCAAAAACATCAGGCAACGGTTTTTATTACCTAAAAGGAGACCTCGCCTTGCTAAACCAAGCATTGATAAGTTTCTCGCGAGAACTCATGCTTTCAAAAAAGTACGACTACATCGAACCCCCTTTAATGATTCGCGAAAATATCCTGAGAGGAGTCTACTCAACAGAAGAAATAAACCAAATGTCTTACAAAATCCAAGACGAAGATCTCTACCTCATCGCAACATCCGAACATCCATTAATCGGAATGTTCATCAACAAGACATTAAGAAAAGAAGAACTCCCAATAAAACTAACAGGCTACTCTATGTGCTTTAGAAAAGAAATCGGCTCGCACGGCATCAACGAAAAAGGTTTGTTCAGAACACACCAGTTCAACAAACAAGAAATGGTCGTGATTTGCAAACCAGAAGATTCCTACAAGTTCTACGATGAAATATTAAACATCTCTGTAGAATTTTACAAAAAACTAGGCATACCCACAAGAATCTTGGAGTCTTGCTCAGGCGATCTCGCAGACCTCAAAGCAAAAGGCGCAGATCTAGAATACTGGTCCCTTCTCGATCAAGAATACAAAGAAATCGGCTCTGTCACAAACATGGAAGAAGCCCAAGCCAGAAGACTAAACATTAAGTATGTTGACGAAAAGAACGAACGCCGTTTCCCCCACACACTCAACAACACAGTAATTGCAACATCCCGAGCTCTCGTAGCTATTCTAGAAAACTACCAGCAAAAAGACGGCACAGTCGAAATCCCTAAAGTTCTCCAACCTTACATGCAAGGTAAGAAAGTTATCAAGAAAAACTAAACAAGCAACTCATTAAGAACTGCTCGCATCGCAACAAGAGGAACTCTTCCCTTGCCTTTCTTTCCAACAGTATCCATTCTTTCCAACACAACACCCAAACCATTCGATATGAATGTATCAGATTTATGCAAACGAAACAAACGCTTACTACAAGACGCCGCTTCAGGCCTGGCGTCCAATTTATCACCAAGCCAACTTTTTTAAAAATAAAAAATAAATTCAGAATTTACTTGCCTGATTTCAACAAACCAGGAAGCAGCCAGTAATTTGAAGCCAATGCTAAGTGAACAAGCATATTGCCCCAGTTAGCCCAATGTGCTGTAAACGTCGCCACAACTAATATTATTATTGGGAACCAAATCACCTTCTCGACTTTCCATTTAGCTAAAATCAAGATTCCTGAAAGTATCTCTGCAAGAATCAAAACCCACGCCCAAAAAGTCGGCGCCCACGCAAACAAAGGCGTTCCAGACAACATGCCCACAATAGCCGCAAGTCCCGTCACGAACAACTTCAACAAACCAGGCACAAGCATCACCAAACCTAACAAAATCCAATTCACAGTGACTGCGCTCCTATTCATTCCTTTCATCTCACCCCTCCTTTCATGTTCTTATCTAACATGTTAACACTTGTTAAAACTTTTATTTAAACATGCCCGAAACACCGTTAACAAAAAAGACACTATTGCCAAACATAAATCATTATAAACCAATTTTCATATCCCTGCCTAGATGACAAAGTACATAGTCGTTGCAGGAGGGGTTATTTCTGGTGTCGGCAAAGGTGTCGCTACCGCATCAATAGGCAAAATTCTCCAAGAATACGGCTTCTCAGTCACTGCAGTAAAAATCGATCCATATCTAAACTGCGACGCAGGCACAATGCGCCCAACAGAACATGGTGAAGTTTGGGTAACAGACGACGGCGGAGAAACAGACCAAGATCTCGGCACTTACGAAAGATTTCTAGACATTCAATTACCAAGAACAAACAACATAACAACCGGACAAATCTATAGGACAATATTAGAAAAAGAAAGACGCGGCGACTTCCTGGGTCAGACAGTTCAATTCATACCCCACATCCCAGAAGAAATTAATAAAAGAATAAAAGAATCTACAAAAGACCACGACATCTGCCTTGTTGAGATTGGCGGAACAATCGGCGATTACGAAAACATCCCTTTCCTCCTTGCAACAAGAAGTTTAAAAAGAGAAGTCGGAAAAGACAGCCTCATCCACATCCTCGTAACATACCTCCCAATTCCATCACATATAGAAGAAATGAAAACAAAACCAACTCAAATGTCGATAAAACTCCTGGAAGAATCAGGCATCCACCCAGATTTTATCTTATGCCGCGGAAAAACAGCACTGGACAAAGTAAGAAAAAAAAAGATAGAGACCTACTCTGGAATTGATTCCGAAGACGTCATCTCAATGCCAGACATCTCAGGCCCTGGAAAGCCAAACACTGTCTACGTCGTTCCACTTGAACTAGAAGAAGAAAACCTTGGAGAAAAGGTCCTAAAAAAACTAAAACTAGAGAAAAAGAAAAATCCTGATTGGACAAGTTGGAAAGAAAAAGTAAGCAAGCTAATTAATCCAATGAATAAAACAAAAATAGCGATAGTTGGAAAATACCTCAACATTGGAGATTATAGTCTCCGTGATTCTTACATTTCAATTTCAGAAGCGCTAAAACATGCAGGTGCAAACAACGACACAAAAATAGAAGTCTCCTGGCTGAACTCAAAAGACCTCGAAGACCCAACAAACCTCCCTCAGCTCAATGAATTCGATGGAATAATCATCCCCGGCGGGTTCGGCTCATCAGGAACCGAAGGCAAAATAAACACAATAAAATTCTGCCGAGAAAACAACCTACCATTCCTCGGTCTCTGCTACGGATTGCAGTTCGCAGTTGTTGAATTTGCAAGAAACGTCTGCGGCCTAGTTAACGCAAACACTACAGAAGTCGATTCAAACACCCCTCATCCAGTAATCGACATCCTGCCAGAACAGAAAGACATTTACACAAAGGGCGGAACAATGCGCTTAGGTTCTTACAAAGCAATCCTCCAAGACAGCGTAGTAAAATCAATCTACAAATCAGAAATCGTCCACGAACGTCACAGACACAGGTACGAAGTCAACCCTTTTTACCACACAATACTTGAAAACAAAGGCCTCTCGTTATGTGGAAAAAGCCCAGACAAAAAACTAGTTGAGTTCATTGAGCTCCCAAATCACAAGTTCTTCATTGCCACACAAGCCCATCCAGAATTCAAATCCTCTCTAGAAAAGCCAGCACCTTTGTTCGATGCTTTTGTGAAAACAGCACTTCAAACCTCTACCAACTAACCTCACTGCTCTACAATTCCATCCAAATCAGGAACAGATGGCATATACACCTCAACAAGACCACCGCCCTCTGCCCGATAAATTGTAACTATATTCCTCCCCCTTACAAATATCCTATAATCCCTCTACCCTCAGCATCTCTTCTTCTTGCATGAGGATCTGGAGAAACACTCCCAAACCCCTTTGTGGACCTTATTCTAAACCGGCTATCCCAGACTAGTCTCGCAGAAATAATACTTCCAAGTTCAAGTTCAAGACCGTAAGCATTTCTAAAATACCAATACCTCGCCAACGCCTCGGGATGATCTGCGTCACCTTCAACTGCCTCAGCCATTACCTTAAATCCATTCCCCCCAACATTGTCAGTAACATCTATCATAAAAAAGAGTATAATTCGACTATTTAAAAATAATTCTGCTACGATTTCCTTTAAAGGTATTATTGCAATCAACTCCTCTCAACCTTCAAGCTCTTCCTCGCCGCATCAATCACAACCTTATTCGGGACTTCTCTCTTAATCCCCCTATCTAACGTCGCAATATGAATCCCTTTCTTGCCCTTTTGGATCAAGCCCTCATCAACATATCTCCCTCCAATTTTCATCTTCTTGACTTTTCTCTCATCCAACAATGCAAACGCAACATCAATCGCAACTCTTTCTGCACGCGATGTCTTCTCTTCTTTCTTCAAATCTTTAAGCTCCTGCAAAACCTCCCTCGGCACCTTGACATTAAAACCCATTTCAGCCAATTCATTAACAAAATCAATCCTCTTCAATACGCAAGAAATAATAAAATTCGTGTCAAGTAAAACTTCCATGTAATAAGATGAAGTGATAAGTATATTTAATTGTTACGATAATGCATCGAATAACAGATACCTCCATTTTATCTTAACCTTCTTCTCCGCATTATTAATTTTTTAGCGTAGTGTCTCTACGAAGTCAGGCACGTAGCCACATCTCCTTAATTACCTTTCTCAAAAAGATTAAATAAAGAGCAAATTCCTAAAAATTCGCTATCCCCTCGTTCCGCTTCGCAACAAGTTGTAGGGTATTATCGAATTTTTTAACGGAATTTTTTTAATCCCCTTTTGGTCACAGCAGAGATGGAAGATATTGAACCTCAAAAAGGAATAAATTATTTCCCATAGAATTATCCCTTCTTTTTATGTATCTGTATCCTCTTCCCAATACTTCCTCCCAGCCAACTCATCAGGCAAATGCTTCTGCTCCACTTTAGCATCAGGAAAATCATGCGCATACTTGTACCCTTTCCCGTAACCAAGCTCTTTCATCAGTTTAGTCGGCGCATTCCGTAAATGCAAAGGCACTGGCAAATTTCCACTTTCTTTAATATCCTGCCGAGCTTTCCCAACCGCCCGGTAAGCAGCATTTGATTTCTTCGCCCGAGCCAAATAAGCAGCCAACTGAACCAACGCAGTATCACATTCAGGCAAACCAATAAACTCAATCGCATCTTTTGCAGATGTAGCCAAAACCAAAGCCATTGGGTCTGCATTCCCAATATCCTCCGACGCAAACCGAATCATCCGCCGAATAATATACTTCGGATCCTCCCCTCCCTCAAGCATCCGCATTGTCCAATAAACCGCCCCATCAACATCACTATCCCTCATAGACTTATGCAACGCCGAAATAATATTATAATGTTCCTCACCGTCTTTATCATAATCCAAAATCTTCTTCTGAGCTGCATCCAAAATCATTTCCTTGCTAATCACTCCCCCACCAAGAGAATCTGCAATTTCTAAAATATTCAAAGCATTTCGCGCATCTCCGTTTGCCAAACCAACAATCACTTTCTTCTCATCCTCCCCAATCTTAATATCTTCAGACTCAACAGCCCGCGAAACAATCGCCAGCAAATCTTCTTCCCGAAGTCTCTCCAAAACAAAAACCCTCGAACGAGAAAGCAAAGCACTAATCACCTCAAACGAAGGATTCTCCGTCGTCGCTCCAATCAAAACAATTGTCCCGTCCTCAACATACGGAAGCAAAAAATCCTGCTGCGCTTTATTAAACCTATGGATTTCATCCAAAAAAAGAATCGTCTTCTGATGAAACAACCGAGCCTTCCCAACAGCTTTTCTCATATCATCTTTGCCAGCATTAACAGCACTCATCCCAACAAATTCAGCCCCAGTCAGTTTGCAAATCAGCCTAGCAAGAGTCGTCTTCCCGCACCCCGGCGGCCCCCAAAATATTAACGACGCAGGTAAATTACGCGACTCAATCGCCACACGCAACAGCTTTCCTTCTCCAACTAAATGCTCCTGCCCGACAAACTCGCTCAACGACCTTGGCCGCATCCGCGCCGCTAACGGTTGTGATTTTTCCATATTAAAATCTCCTCAAAAGAATATTTAATAATTTGTGTCCTAAACAGTATCTCCGCACAAGAATAAAAATTATAGATTTATTTTTTGCAACAAGTAATCAATTTTGTGCGGAAAAAACGCAACGACAAAAATTGCACGAAATTGAACCAGTTGGGTGGGTTGGGTAGGGCAAAAAATAAATCTAAAAAGTATATGCAGAGATACTACCTAAAATCAATCATCCAAACCCCTAACATCCATATCATAAGACCTATCTGGTATAGGTTTAGCAAACAATCTAAAAGATTCCCGACTTGCCATTTCGTAAACATCAAGATATTTTATCTCTCGTTCATTTCGATTTCTCCCAACATCCTGTTCCAATTCCTCAATAAGAGAATCCCATTCATCCAAGGACATTTCATCATCAGACTCTCCAACCACTTGTCTCCTTCCTGTAACATACCTTAACAATCTGCTCAGCCATTTCATAATCTTTTAATTAAATATCTGTTTAGATAATTTCCTGCAAATCTTTATATAACTCCTCCCCCTCCTCTTTTTATGCAACTACCAAAAGAAGAAATCCTTCACCAAACATCTGTTTTAGAACAAACAAAATCAGCACTCCTAAACAAAAACACTATCCAACTCAAAGACCTTTCAAACAAAACAATCAACACAGCATCAAGCCAGCAGGATTCCGCAAGCATCACAATTGCAGTCATCATCTACACATTAAGCAAACTAGTTGAACGAGCTGATTACAACAAAATAAAAAACTGGGACAATTTTGTAAAAAAATTCAATTCTTTCTTGGACTTAGCAGTCAAAGCATTAAACGACAAAAAACAAGAAGCCTATGAAAAACATATCCAAAAAGCAAGGCAGATATTAGAATCACAATCAATAACTCTCAAACCATACATACAAGATGTCTTAAAGAAAGCATCCATCAACAAAGGCTCGAAGATATATGAACACGGAATCTCGCTAGAACAAACATCAAAACTCTTAGGCATAACACAATGGGAACTTTCCAACTACATCGGCTCCAGAACATTAGCAGACATCAAACAAAACCAGACAATCAATGTAAAAGAAAGAGCTAAAATGGCAATGGAGTTTTTTTCATGAGCTCAAAAGCCTCAACAAGTTTGAGTTTCATAGAAAAACGGAGGTTTTTCTCATGACGATCAAGATCCGCAAAACTCGAATATCAGACGCAAAAGCAATCCACAAACTAATCAATAACAAAAATGTAATAAAAGAACTAAGTGGCTATCCTTTCCCTTGTCCACTTTCTAAAATAAAAAAAGATATCTCGAAAGGGTTAGACGATTGGAAAAAGAAAAAGGCTTATACTTTCACAATCCTCGCAGATAAAAAAATAGTAGGCCAAGTATTTCTAGAAAACCCAAGCAAAGACAACGGAAGATATGAAGTTGGCTATTTTATCGGTAAACAATTTTGGAATAAAGGCATTGCAACAAAATCGGTTAAAGAGGTTGTAAAATTTGGATTTAAAGAATTAGGCCTGTACAAAATCTGGGGAGATAATGATTCTGATAATCGTGCTTCAGGAAAAGTTATGAAAAACACTGGTTTCAAACTCGAAGGCAGACTAAAAAAACACTGTAAGAAGGAAGGTAAATTTATTGATGTTTTAATCTGGGGGAAACTAAAATGACCCAAACAACAACCCTCGACACACCTTCGCAAGTAATAACATTCATACCACAACCCATGATAAAACGCCCTGAAAAAACAAAAACCCTAATCCTCGACTCAGGCACATTAATCAACCTTAGTATGAACGGCTTGCTTTACATAATTCCAGAATTAAAAAAATTAACAAATACAAGATTTGCAATAACAGAACAAGTTAAATACGAAACATTAGACAGACCAATCAAGATTCCAAGATTTCAATTAGAAGCATTAAGAATCAAAAAATTGATTGACTCAAAAGAATTAGAAATGCCTTCTTCGTTTTCTATTTCAAATGAAAAGATAAAATCAAAATCAAATGAACTGCTTCACATCGCCAACCATACTGTCCAAGCCAGAGGAAAATTCATAAACATCGTAAGCGACGCAGAAATGTCCTGCCTTGCTCTTTCTTCTATCCTAACAGAAAGAGGAATAAAAAACATCATTGCAATTGACGAGCGCACAACCAGAATCCTCGCAGAAAAACCAGAAAACCTCCAAAAGATAATGTCAAAAAAACTGCACTTTCATGTAAAATTAAAAACAACAAATTTCAATCTCTTCAAGGATTTCAAATTCATCCGCTCATCAGAACTCGCTTACGTCGCCTGCAAAAAAGGCGTCCTAAACGTCAAAGACCCCAAAGCCCTGGAGGCAGTCTTATTCGCAACAAAATACAAAGGCTCGTCTATTTCTCACGATGAGATTAAAGCCCTAAAAAAATTATAAATTTTTTGGAGCCATTCAAAACTTTGTTTTGAAGGTTTTGAAGAAGTTATGATCTCTTCTTCCCCAACACCACCAAACTCCCAATAATCCCAACCAAAAACACAATCGGACAAACAATCAAAGCTAAAATAAAAAACAAGGGCTCATCCCCACCTTGCCAAAACGCATCCCCAAAAAAGTAAATCATCAAACCATAAACAAGATTATGCAAAAGAGCAAAAACCAAAACTCCAACAGCTGAAAAACCAACCATCAACAAAAACACTTTAAGTCTGCCTTTAACCTTTGACTTGTAAGTAAAATAAATCAAGGCTCCCCCTAACAAAAAGAAAACAACCCCTAAAACAGCAACAGCAGGAAACAATGCCCTCTTAACCTCATGCGCAAATGGAATTGCAAAATAAACCACCAATAAAACGAAAATCACAATCATCGAATAAAACACTATTTTTGTCCTAGATAAAAGCCTGTTTTTCATAAATTGACTAAATTACAATTGTATTAAAATGTTTTCATTACTCCTTTCCTCAAATACTGCCAAAGAACTATTATTATTGTGATTAACAAACCATCTGATTCTTTAACTAAACTCACAAGACAGATTTATTATTAATAAGCAGGGTTGGCTATTTTATTATGTAGCTTAATAAATCAACTTATTTTCAACTAAGCCGCAACCTACAAAAAACTTAAAACCCCTCTTTCCCTTAAATTTTCATGGAAGATAAAAAATGTGAATGCGGTGAAGGTTGTTATTGCGGCAACGGCATTTTTCCAAAATGTCCGGCGTGCGGGGAGGGAGTTCTATTACCTTTCTCACGAGCAGAAGATGTTTTCGAAAAGTGGAAATGCAGTAAGTGCGGGCACACGATTGAGAAGCGATAGAAAGATAAGTAGGCGCGGAAAAATTATCTATACCTCCTGAAACCCATAAAGTCAGAAATCGCATTAAGAAAAGAGAAAATTATGGAAGCAGCTCCAAGTGCATAAAACATCCCTGTGAATGTGACATCCTCCCAGCCCTAAAGGGTTGACGCGAAGCGTCAATTCCTCACTTCGTTCGGAACTGGGCGTCCTTTCGTTTTACGCGTGGTGCATCTGTTGATTTTCGACGTAATCATAAGCCCGCTCAAAATCACTATTC
>JAHITZ010000057.1 GCA_018817405.1 Nanobdellota archaeon | reverse complement strand
GGGAATAGTGATTTTGAGCGGGCTTATGATTACGTCGAAAATCAACAGATGCACCACGCGTAAAACGAAAGGACGCCCAGTTCCGAACGAAGTGAGGAATTGACGCTTCGCGTCAACCCTTTAGGGCTGGGAGGATGTCACCCACATAAATCTGTGATTTTTGTGCTGTAAAATCTCTATTTTTGCCATACAGATTGTTTAAATGAGATATCTTAATAAAACTTTTGAAAAATTAGGCATTTTTGAAAATTTCACCTAACAAGTGGGAATCGTAAACCTCAACGAGAATAAATTTTCAATAGAGCCGCTCGTTAGTAAAAAATCACAATTCGAACTATAGCCAGATATATTTTCTCTCACCTACCCAAATTAATTCTATAAAATTAATTACTTTCCCTAATCAAACTCATACATCTCAAACCTAATCTTGCCTGTATAATTTCCAAGAGCAAAATTGTCAGGAACATTCAGTTTAACAGGAACAGAAACATTTTTCCCAGGCTCAACAATAAATCCTGATTCAACATCCACCAACCTCAGCATGTTTTCACTTACCAAAACCTCAACCTTAACAGGAAAATTATAATTATTATTAATTGTCACCTCTCTCTTTCCCCCGCCACTAGGATTTACCTGCCCAAATGTCAAAAAAGTATTATTAACATCAAATCCTATGCTCCCTACATCAACTTCAAAATAAACATCAAATTCCCTCACCCCAACTAGCTTAGAAGAATTAAACACAAAAACCAAAGATAAAACCACAAAAACCAAACTAACAATCAGTAATACATAAACAAAAGGATTATTTATTTTCTTCGCCACTTTTACCTTCTGATTTTTTAAATTTAACAACCAACCACATAACAAAAGCAATTACTGCAATAGCTCCTGCAATTATGGAAACAATCAAAAAATAGTTGACTGTCTTTACAAACCTCAGATAAACTACTTCCTCTGTAGTCTCTTCTCCATAATGCAAAACAATTCTCACTTGAACTTCTTCTCCTACCTCAAGTCCTGTTGTATCAAAATATCCGCTTAGTTTGGCTCTCTGCCATGGTTTTAATTCTGCAGAAGGAGTTAAAAAAGAAATTTCTTCCTCTGCTCCTAGAACAAAAACTTCTGCATATAACTCATCTACAGGATCATTCCACAGACTCTCAACATCAATAACAAAAGGATTTATCGTGTTCTTCTTTAATTCCCGAGTGTAGTTAATAATCCTAACACGCAGTTCACCAAGTTTAAAGTTGTCCTCTGCTTTAACCTCCTGCCCGCCGTCAGTTGTTACAACAGCAACTGCTTTGTAATTCCCAGCTCCAAAAGTAATTGTATCTAAACTATCTCTAATTGTAACAGAATCCACTCCGATTATCTCTTTCGTCCCCAATTCATATATCCCAACACTTTCATTCCTTGAATCAAAAATTTCAATTCTTGAATTTGTTGTTATCGCCTCTTCTCCTCTGCTGTAAATTTCCAGTTTGTAAGGAACTTCTTCTCCGGCATTGGCATTCTCTGCTTCAAATTTTATTTCAGCATATTTTCCAGGGTAGGGGACATAAACATCAATTGCTGCTGCAACAGATGCAAGTATGGATACTGTTCCGCTTGTCTCAGAAACAACTGGTCTCGCCCCTACAAATATCCTATGCCTTCCAGGAGTTTCAATTTTCTGAGGTAATTTCAAATGGACATCAACTTTCCCCGAACCTACTATCTTATCCTTATTCAATGTTATATAAATCCCTAACTCTCCCCATATGTAAATTTCAAGTTCCTGAGAAGGATTATCTGTATGAAAATTAAAATAAAAATCATCCTCAAAACCCGGCTCGAAATTAACGTCATACTTGGCAGGACTAACACCCATAGACGCCTCTACAAAAGAACTTAACACAACCAGAAGAAAACAAGCCAAACATAACAACCTCTTTACATATTTCATAAGCATCATAACAAAAAATAGTTTTTATAACTTTCCAATTTGTTGCGTTGTCCGGAGTAATGTGATTTCACTAAATTTGGGGCGGGGCAAAGGGGGTGGCAAGGGTAGGTTTTCGACGACAGTCGAATATCAGCCATGAGCAGTATTGTAAAAGAAGGTGACTTGTCAGGAAACCTTGGTTTCCTACGAAGTGGGAAAACGAAATCACCAGTATTTTATTATCCCTGACAACGCCCAATTTGCAAAGTAAGACCGTTAAACTAAAATCCATTAAAATATCTAAAACCATGGCTACTAACAAACAGACTGTAAAGAGACCACACCACAATACTCTTCTACTCTCTAAGTTATGCGTGACAAAACTACAATTATTTATTTCACTGTATGGTTAAACAAACCAACTTCCTCTAACAAGGTATTACATAAAAAATTAACTTAAGACACTTATGTTGCAGTTGCAGTTGCTGTTACAGTTGTAGACTTAGGAGTAATACTTGGAACTGCAAATTCATCAATAAGTACTTGAACATCAATCTGCAATTCGTCATGGGCATCCACATCAGTCTCCTCCCCCCATGATAAATCTTCACAATATAAATCACCAAAACCGAGACCGACAATGCCAGATGTATAAGTGCTAAACCAAATTGTACCACAACTAAGAGGTTCTCCTTGGCTTGCCTTAAATTGAAGGTCAGAAGTTCCTCCTCCAATCCAATCTTCACCAAGAGCCGCAACTTTTAGATATAAATCCACATCAACAGTTCCAATATTTCTAACAATAAAAGGAAGAGTATTCTGAAAACCAAAGCAAGTAATTGGATCAGGTCCATCTTCTGTATTTACAGTACAAGTAGTTTGGTCAGTTAGGGTATAACCTTCATCAAAATCAACAGGTGTATTCACAATTTGTATGTTTATGTTCTCAGTAATAGTAACCTCAACTTCCCCTGTTTCCACTGGACTCAACAGAATCCTCTGAAAAGTGTACACATTGTTCCAAGTTAAGATAAGTCCTATTGCTGCTACAATCACTGCAATAATTGCTATTGTCAATAAAGTATTATCATTTGATTTCATGTTTCATTTCCCTCTGGCGTGGTAATTGTCAAACTCACCTCGCCTCCAGTGCTATCAGGAACATCAACACAATCAACTCTATCAGCACAACCAGTCTTCCCAAAATCACCAAAATCAAACCCCATACTAACAACAATATTAATCCCAGATAAAATAATTGCAATAACCAAAAGAACCACCACAATTTTCCTGTTTTCCATCTTTGCCTCTTTTTCTGCCTTAATTAAAACCATTTACTTTATAAATGTTTCGCAAAATTATTTCTTAACGCGAAGTAACAACTCCACTTCCGGAAAACTTCTTTCTCAAATACAAAAACCACGAGATATTTGCCAACGCTAAAACAACAATAGCGCTGATTAAAAAAATCAACAAACCCTTGCTTATTCCACTGCTTGAAACCCCTGCTGAAATGACATAGCCTGCCCCGATAATAGTGATTCCGTCATCCTTAACCTCTAATGTTAAATCTTTTTTATCTGCCTTGCCTTCATATCTCAAAAACAAACTAGAATCATAACTTCCTTCAATAACCCCCTTTGTATCCCAAAACGCAAACATAATTTCTTTTTCATCAGAAGCCACGTCGTAGTTCGGAGATTTAAAGGTCGCCAAAATATTCCCTGACTCGCTGTAAACAACAATCTCTGCATAAGCCCCTTTTATGGTTTCACTCCAGCTGTTTTTGACAAGGATTTCAAATTTAGCAATATCCCCTAATTTAAAATCATTGACTTCTATCCCTTCTAAAACCAAACGTTTTTCTCCAACAATAAATTCCTTTTCAACTTTTGTCGTTCCTTCATCCCAAACAATTGTTACAACAGCTCTGTAAGGTCCTGGAGCCACACTGCTTGCATCCCAAACAGCTCTTAGCTCTGCTCTTCCCCCACCAGGAATAGAAACTTCATCTGCATAAACTGTGGCAACTTTTTCATTCAACGCACTGAAAACCTCAACACTTGCCTTAACACTTGTCAATGTAAACTCTCCCCTGCTAAAAACCGGAATAACAAACTCAACTTCTCCATTAGCTTTCGGCCCGATCACATTCATCTCTGCCTCTGCATATTTTCCAGGATAAGGAACGCGAACATAAACCTGGTTTAAAACAGCAACAGCAGCTCCAACAGACATCTGCCCGGTTTCAATAAACTCCTCAGGCAGCTGAACCAGCACAACATCAGCAGTATGTAAACCAGGAGAAAGCTCTTGAGGCAGTTTAAGAGTATAACTAACCTCTTTGGAAACCTCGTCAGCTTTCATGTTTATCACATTCTCTGGAATAAAGATATAATCCTTCAATTCGCCCTGTGCAGAAATAACAACACCAACATCCCTTTGTTCAGAATTCACAACTGTAAATGAAACAGTTTTCTCCAACCCTGGAACAAAATCTACCGTCGTCCTTCCAGGAAACGTTCCCAAAGCTGAAACATTCCAAAACATCATAAAAAATATCACAAACAATATCACAAACAATATAATCTTCTTATTCCATTTTGGGTTTAATAATCCGCAGCTCTGCTGCGTCTCAAAAATGGAATTAGAAAGATTCCGTCTCGAACCCGAGCGTAAATGGGCTACTGGATGGCGAGGGTTAGGAATCTGCTCTTTACTCATTTCAAACCTCCTGCCAAACTAAAACTTTTTTCAAACTCTCCGTTTGGTTTGTACTTATCAACATTCAAAACAGCATTATCTGCATTAACAACCCAGTAACTCCCGTCTCCCAGCTCTTTTAACATAAAAGAAACTTTTGTTCCTGTTTCAATCTTCCTAACTTCACTAAATCCGTCTCCCTGCAATTTCCAATAATAAACCCCTGGCTCAAGTGTTATAACTAAATCATCTTCAACATCATACTCTCTGGCTGAACCAAATCCCCTCTCAATATCAACTAAAATCCTGTTTACATTTTCAAACCTAAACAAAACCAATGTGCTCTCAACATCATCAGGCGGAGAAAAAGCAACTCCTTTTGAATAATTTACATATACTCCCCCACCGAGGATAATCAAAACAGTTCCAACTACCAAAATCAAATCCCAAATCAAAATTTTCTTCTTTTTCATTTTATACCCTGCTTGCGTAAAACGTTATTGTTGAACTTTTTTCTCCTGGAGTTTCCTGTGGAGGAACAGTAATTTTGATATCTGTTTCTACTGTGTCAGTTATGTCTGTGTAATTTAAGTTTGCAATTGCTAAAATTGCATTTCCCTCGCTTGGAAGATTTGTAAATTCAGTAATAGAACCTTCAAAATCAAATGAATTTATTGAATCATCAGAGATAGCGTCAATATCTACTTTAAACTGATAATTCTCAGTCGGATTTCCAAAGCCAAGACTTTCCCACAAATCACTGGCATCAATATCAACATTAACATAAACATTTCCTAAATTTTCCAGTAAAAATGGCAGTGGAATATCAACAGTTGTATCAGCAGATTCTTCTACTGCTAAACTTTCAAAACTCATCGGAGTATCCCATACTAAAATATCAACATTTACCATTAAATTAAATCTCCAAGCCCCTGCCCACTCTCCCCAATCAACCTCATCTCTTGCTCTTGCAGTCCAAGCATAATAATAATTATCCCCTACAAAATACTGCAACTCCCTTTCTAAAGTGTAGCAATACTCATCTTCACACTCTGCACTGGCCATTTCATAACAATAATCATAAGTGCCATCACTACATTCTGTTATTCCTCCAATCTCCCTTAAAGTGAACAAAACCAAAAAGTCATCTGGTCCATTTGGCGCACCATCACAGCTCCCGCCCAGTTCATGATGGCATGTAATTTCAAACTCAATGTCTTGTGTTGTGTCACCATTCAGGTCATTCACAAGCCAGTTAAAATCAGGTGTTCTGTCAATTAAATCCGCCCCATCAACAGGACTTTGCAATTCTACAATAGGGAAAAACCCCCCTTCTCCAATGCTATAATTTGTCCAATAGCTAACATTAAACACAACTGTTTCTTCATCCAAGTCTGTAAAGTTATAACAAATTTCTTCAGGACATAGATGTCCATTTCTCAATACCTTTGGATTTTCAAACCCTCTGTCTCCAATTCCATACAAGGTAACATTTGCGACCCTGTTCAATCCCTCGTTGTTATCAGACTCAACAACCGCAAAGTTGTCTCCAATTCTAACATCGTCACTCAAATTCTCCCCAGAACCACTAACTGCTTCTAAAAATTCTATTTTTCCAAATTCTGTGCTTTCAAAAATTATTGAACCATCTAAACTTGTGAAGTCGTACCTTTCCAGATACATGTCAATCAATTGAGTTCCATCAATTTCTCCTAAAATTATAATGTCCTGCCCGCCTGGGTCTGTGTTAGTCACACTTACATCTATAAATCTATTAGCATCTGCCAAAGAGTTAGAAATACCTATTGCTGCGCATCCGGGGGAACAACTAATAATCCCTGAGTTATCTATAATTCCACCAGAAAGAGTATTATTCGCACTTAGATAAATAAAAACCCCATATTTTACATCCCTTATTACATTGTTTATCATATCATTGTTGTTGATCGGATCGCTATCATCGCTACTTTCCCCCTGTAAAAATATCCCATAAACAAATGGTCCTATTATCTCATTTCCACCAATAAAATTATTAGCACTGGTTGGCATGAGACGAAGCCCTGCATTGTCTAATACCACCCCAGAGCCCACAACTGTATTGCCTGTAATATTGTTGTTGTTACCCTCAAAATGAATCCCATAAGCCGGATATACCTCCAAGTAATTATCTAAAATTAAAGAATCATTAACTTCCACAAAATAAATTCCATAATCAAAATTTAATATATTCAGATTCTTAACAGTTAAATTTCTTTTAGAATTTGCTCTAACCCCAAAGGTTCCTCCAGAGATATAATTCCCCTGGCCATCTAAAGTAACATTATCAGCTGTAATAGTAAAACAAATGCCAGCCCAATCGTCAATATCCTCCTGCAAAATATAAATCGTGTTTGGCTCGTTTAGTTCTCCACATTCCTCAATCAAAATTCCAGAAGACACATGAAACTGCCGCAATTCTGTCTCGTTTCTGTTTCCCCACTTATCCACTGCATATGCAGTAATAAAATGTGTTTCTTCCGACAAAGAATCAAAAAAAGGATCATACTGATTTTCTGAAGCACTGTACAAGCTTTGTATTTCTTCATATTTAAGAGTTCTATTAAACAACATCACCTCATCAATCAACCCGTTAAAGTATTTTGTATAGCCAGAATCAAAGGGCCCTCCAAGAGCTCGCATTGCTCCTATAACAAACTCTCTGTTAGAGGATTCCCCAACGCTTGCCCTAGGTTTGATGTCTAAGATTTCGCCATCTAAATAAAAGTTCACATTTACCGAATCTAAACTTGCTGTAACATGATGCCATTCACCATCATCCACACTTACTCCACTAGCAGAGATATAAGAATCATCTTCACGAAAAGCAAGATACCCTCCATAAACTTCAAATGACCATCCGAAAATTCTTTGTGGGATAGAAGAGACATCTAAAATATAATCACTCGCTATAACTCCATCTGTTCCTGTATTTATCCAAGCACTAACTGTAAATTCCCCACCAAGGAACTCCCCATTGTCCAATCCAGGCACCCTAATATCTCCTCCCACGCCATCAAATTCAAATCCTTTCCCCCAATAACCCTCGTCTTGGCTTGCACCTTCAAAAAATATTCCATCGTTTGAATAACTTGATTCGTCTACAATTCTATTAACCGAAATACTCCATATCATTTGTTCTTCGTACATTCCGGGGTTACCTCCTGTTCCTAAAAGGTCATATCTCACAGAAAGAGTGTCGCCAGCATTTCCAATACATTCTTGTGGAATAGGAACCCTCTTAATAACAGGCCCAGAAGTAAAAGGATTTGATATTTGCGCAATCTCAACATATGTTCCTCCATTGTCTAAACAATTAACAGAAACAGAAGAGCCAAGCGGAGTCCTTGTTTTTATTTCATTTATCACCCCTGTAACACCAAAAGGTATTATATAATCAACAAAAACAACACAATCACTCTCTCCACCAACAAAACTACTCCAATCTTCATCATAAGCATCGTCAGCACCAGAAGAATAAAAACAAAATCCTTCTGTACGTCCTGCATCTTCTGTGTCATCTGTTTCAACATAAGGCTCTCCTTCCACAACATCCATTCGCATCCACAGCAAAACATCCCTGTCAAAATCCAAAAATGTGTAATGCTCGCTAGAGTCGTTGCTTGATACATTTATGTAAATCCCATTAACACCCTGAACTGAATTGTTGCTCGGAGTCATGTCAGTAAAATTAATATCTGGATTTGCTAAATCAAAAGTAAAAACATCCATAATATTTTGCTCCTCGTTGACATTATTAACACGAACTTGCAGCTGTTCACCGAGATAATCTGCATAAACAGCATAGGGTAACTGAACATCCCTAACGCCCCCGGTATTTATATAATCAAGAAGCTCATTAGCTTCAGTATAACCTGTTTCATCGCTTGCCAAATTAAATTGCAGGTTTTCTGCTGAGTCGTAAACTTTAATGTTCGCACCATCTAGAGGATTTCCTTCTGTGTCATTTGCATACGCTTGATAATGCCATTTTCGTACAAGTGACGATTCTGAGTCAACCGATTCTTCAATATCATAGCTAACATTGAGAAAGACATTATTTTGAGAATACCACGTAAGAAAAACATCAAAATTATTAGAGTTTATGCTGCTATCTATTACGCGATTATTTACAAGAGGATTATTATAAAAACCATCAATAAAAAGACCAATGTCATTGCCTTGCATCTTAACATTTTCTATAACAGACTCGCGAGCAAAAAAGTTTATAGCTATTCCTAAATCATAAAAAACAAAATTCTTAAGAGTTATACCACTAACGATAGTAATTCCTCCAACATCAAATCCTTCTGTGCCTTCCAATTCTCCAGAAATTGAAAACCCCATTCCGTCCACAATAATATTATTCACATCGATAATGCTTAAGCACGCTCCTGAACCTGTTGACAAATGTTGAGTTAAATAATAATACTCTCCTTCTTGCCAAGCACTAAACCCGCATGATGAAATAGGCTCGGCGTCTCGCGGCGGATCAACAATATAATCAAATTTCACAATTCCATTAACAACTTTCAAATCAAAAACATCCTGCTCCCCAACCAAATTGTCTAAAAATATTTTATATTCTCCATCTTCGCTAATAATTCCAAAATCTGCAATCTTTTCCTCGCTGTCTTTTTCATAAACCTCAACACTTGCATTTCCATCCCCTCGAGCATAAATCGTAATGTCTTTATCAGAAGTTAAATTCTCCTCAAACCAAATCCGAATATAATGGTTCTCTGGAATTTCTACCCAAACATCATCCCTTTCCTTCACCTCCTCAAAAACATCTTCCAAGAAAATCCCATTTTCATCCAAATGCTCTGCTTTTGTAATAAAAATTATTTCAAATGTCTGGTTGCTTAAATGTGGGACAATCCATTTAATAAGACTACTATCAACACTTATAACAGAAACAAATTTTTCCTCGTTTTCCCAGTATATTCTAGTATTACCCGCCCTATCACTAAACTTTTCCGGAATCTCAACAAAAACTTCAACATTTTTGTATTCATGCCCCTGCATTTCAATATCAGGAGCAGAAAACATAACTCTCATTCCTCTCTCAGTTTCTTCCTCAAAGGTCTTAGTAACAGGAGGAGTGCTGTATTTAATAATGAGTTTATCAATTCCTTCTTTCGTAATTTCATACTCAAATACCTGGTTCCCAGAAGGAGATAATACAACTTCTTCAGGGCGGGAGGGCGGGACTCCTTCTCCAGAAGACAATTCAATTTCATTTACAGAAACAAGCTCTGCCTTCGCAGGAAGTTCAAAAGTAATTCTTTGTTGTCCTGAGACCACAATCTCTTTTGTCCAAACAACTGGCTCACCAAATTTAATTTTCTGCTCTTCTGGAATTTCTACAATTTCTTCTTCACTTTCCTCCGCTACTTCTCCAACCAAAATATCTCTCTCTTCTTTAGCTATAACCTCTCCTCCAGAACTAACAACCTCAATGTATAAAACAGAATCCTTTCCTGGAACAACAAAACCAAATTTCTCAATATCAATGTTTATTTTACTTCCTACAACATAATCAGTTGAAACAATAATCTTATTCTCTTCTTCATTTATCCTTAATACATCAGACCCAATTTTCACACCGTTTACATTAACACTATTAGAAATAAGTTCAGCTCCAACTTCACCTTGCTCAAACACGTATCCATAGTTTTCATCTGCAGTAACAATTCCATGAACTACTTGCGTTGTTTCTTCAGGAGATAATGGAGTTCCCTCTTCTTTCTCGTTTTGAATTTTCTCACTTTCTCCTTCACCTTTGCCAATTAAAAATATCTGCAAGTCAAACTCAATTTCTGGATAGTTTATCAAACTAACATCTGAAAGGAAGAAATTCTTTTCGTGATAGATCTCCTCTTCATTTGCTAATCTAACTTTAACTTTTGCATCAGACAATACAACTTCTTCCCCACCAATACTAAAACTAAATTCTCCTACAATCAACTCTCCTTGAGAATAAGGAGACAAAAACAAATCAAACCCTCCAGATTGAATATAAAAAACAAAACCCAACAGAAAAAGCAACAACAAACATCCAAAGAGATAGATTAGAGAATATCTTCTGTTTCTCCTACGCTCTTTTCCAAGGTAACTTGTAACGACCCTTCCATCCATTCTTTTATTTTCGTATAAATACGGACCGTATTTTTTCCCATTGCGATATGTATATTTTTTATGCACCAATGTAAACAAAAATGCCTCTTTTTCAGTAAGAATAATACAAAAAAGAACTTTATAAGCATTTCTCCTACGCTGAAACATTACAAACAATAAATATTTTTCAAGAAATGTAATCAATCAAGTTCTTCGGCTTGCAGTTGTTGGTTGACTACTTCAAAAACCCTCTGCTGTTGTCGGATTCTTGACATTAGCGGACCAATAAATCCACCAAAAGATTTAATTGGTCTGCTAGGTTTCATTCTCTTCAGACTGCTAGACCTTCTTCTTCATTTTTACTATTTGATAGAGCTTTATACCCAAGATTATAAATAAGGCAACGACAACAAAAACATAAATAAGCGTTCCTTCTCCTACTGTTAGCATCGGACTTTCAACAAGACACTGTGAAGGACAAGGTCCACCACAATCAACATCTTCCTCTCCTTGATTCTGTATTCCGTCAGAACATGTAGGGCATTTCTGGCATGGACCACCGCAATCAATCAAAAATTCACAAACCCCCCCATGACAATTTTTAATTTTATCAAAACAAGTTGGATTTTCTGTATAATGGCATGCCTGCAATCCGAAAGGTTTATTCAAAGCAGAACTGCAGTTATTCACATCGAAACATATCCTAGTTTGATGTCCACATGTCTCCTCATTAAAATAATTCGCTGCACATTCAAGTTGCAAGTTCCTGTAATCTTCTCCAAATAGCTCTCCTATTTCAAGACCAATGGCTGCGTTTTTGCAGACTGTCCAATCATCACAAGCCCACGTTGGGGTGCAAACACTACCACTGCCACCCCCACCCCCGCCACCCCCACCAGGACCAACCCCAGAGATAGAACAAGCAACATTTTCAACAGTTATATTCCACTGCATACTTGCATTACAATCAATTGAGTTGTAACAATCTAACAACCCGTCAGTAATTTCAACTTTTACTGAATGCAAACCAGAAACACCACACCCAAAACTATAATCAAAGGAATCAGATAAAGAACCTGTGTCAAGTTCTCTAAAAGAATCATCAACAAACCAGTAAGCATCTGGTGTTGTGCCATCAGGATCATGTTCAGTGATAGAAAAAACAGATGTGTCTGTTCCTAAAACACTTAAATTTAAGTTTGTGGGGGAATATGAATCAACAGAAGGTGCCCTATTTTGAGCAGTTACAGTAAAACTAAAGTTTTGGCAAGAGGTTTTATTCGTGGCATTTTGCGGCTCACACAGACTTATATTTTGGTGGGGGCTTTCTAATGCTCTATCAATAACACAAAGACTGAAATTATAAACTCTACTGCTATTGTCTGGTCCTAGATAAGTTTCATTAGCAGTAAAATTCATAACCCCGAAATTGCTAATGTTAAAAAAGGGCTCCACTCCATTTAGAAATGTTAAATTAAAACTTAAATTGCCTGAATTCTGATTACCATCTTCCTCGTCATTCACGTCAACGATTTCATAAAATGTTCGATTATCGCTAACTGTCCAAATAGTTCTCGTAACAATATTTTCAACTACTGGCTCATTATTCACTTCAATAATAGTAATATTTGTCATCTTTACATCAGAAGAACTTCCGTCTGTAGCTGAGATTTCTTCTTCATATGTTCCGTTTGTTCTACCCCTAACATCAGATTTGCTTAAGACTGGAGAGTATAATGTTATCTTCCTTGTCACCGACCCGGAATATGAAGTAGGGGAAATAAAGAAAGGGTTTTTTGGTGAAATATCTGCAGTTATATCCCCTCCATCAACATCTGTAATATTAAAATAGTACAAAAGTGCTGTGTTTTCACAAACAAAAATTTCATCATCTACACCCTGTATTTCTGGAGCGGAATTAGTAATCTGTGTATAAAACAAAACAGTTTCAGAAAATGTAACATTAAAAGAACTATTCGCATACACTACAACTGAATGTGACCCAACCCCTGGATGAATCGTGATGTTCGGTGTAAAAATAACACTATCATTAAGAACAACGTATGGCTCAACCTCCAAATTTGTCAATGTAAACCACCAAACATCAGGAGTGGAATCAGCAGAAACATTCAATTCAATTGCTATTTCATCAGCAGAATTAAACTCGTAAGTAATATTTTTAGGGCTATCGACTGTTATATTTATAGAGGCCACTACATTAATAGAAACATTACTATTGCCCAGTATGGCTTCTCCAGTAATAGTTTCTCCTGTAATCACTTCACCAGTTATCGAATCTGCTACAACAAGAGAAAGAATCAGAAGAAGAGACAATACTACAAAGCAACAGCTAAACAAAAAAATTAAACCTTCTTTTTTCATACACTCAAACGTTAAACCAAATATTTAAAAGTTGCTAGAACCCAACTTATTTAAATAAATCAATACTGATAAAAAAATGAGAAAAAAATTTATAGTTCTAAGCTTGGTTTTGGTTGTCTCGCTACTAATTTCCTTAGCATGCATTGTCATCATAAACAAAAATACAAGCACTTCTCCTCCAACAACAGAAATTCTAGAAGTGTGCAAATCAGTAGTAAACAACGGTCCTGGCATCAACGTATTATTCTTCTCTGATGAAAACACGGCTCAAAAGTATTCTGATTACTTCCTTAGCATCGCTCCTTTTAACAACCATAAAGAAAAATTCAACTTTTTTTACATTGACAAAGATGCATATGAAGTTCAGTGTGAACTTTACAGAGGAATTGCCCTTTACTGCTATTCAAAAGAGTTAATAAAAAAAGCTGCCTCCTGCCCTTACGATTATATTGCCGTCCTTGAAGAACAGCCACGTTCGATACGAAGTTCTGCGTTTAAAGGCGTAATGAGTCTAAACTTGAAACATCCACTATCTGTACTTGCTCATGAGTTTGGCCATGTTTTTGATAACTTTGCAGAGGAATACCCTGCTGAAAACGCTAGGATTCCAAGAGGTGCTGAAAATTGTCAAAAGAATTGTGAATTTAACAAATTCCCTGGAGAGTTTGATTGCCATCAAGGCTGCACAAAAGAATCATATGACAGAGAATTTGAAAAAGGATTTATGAGAGACCTTGGCGCAACAAGATATGGTCCTTATGATGAACTATTACTTGAAGAAGAAACCATGGAACAATATGAAGAAAAAAGTCAGAACACAATAACAGGAAGTGCTATAGCTGAAATTGAAATTGCTTGTTCTCAACAAGAATACATTTTAATTGAAGGGATTTATGAAAAAAACAATATTGAAATAACTTCAAAAGAACTCCTGCCTGGTTGCGCACCTAGAGGAAAGCGCGACGGTTCATTATATTATACTGTCTTAAATGAAAACCAAGAAGTCCTAGACACTAATTCCTTCTACCCAGAACAAATATTTATAACAGACTTTACAGAAAGTGGAGAAATAAGTTCTCCCCCAGAAGAAAACACTCAAGAAAATTTTATTATCACCACACCAGCAACTGGCCAAGAAGAAACATTAGAAATATCTGACGAAACCGGAGAAGTAATAGAAGAAATAAATTTGCAAGATGCAGGAGCAAGACCATGCAAAATATAAATTTATGGTGGGCGAGCGCGCTACGCATCACTAGTATTAAACCAAACAAGATGCGTGGCCGCAAGAAAGGTGGGACACCAACTTCCCCATTCAATAAAAAAGGTTTAGCAGAAGTAGTGGGAACTTGGGCATTGGTAGTTATTACTGTGATTGCTGTGTTTTTTGCATTCAACAGTGTAATAAAAGTTATGGGAACAAAAGCAGATATTCAATCCTCCCCAGAATTTAATTGCCTTGAAGTTCAAACAGCCCCAAATCCAGAATTAAAAATAGAAAAAACCTGTTACAACACACAAACAGGAGATGTTGAAGTAACAGTAAAGCGCAGCCTCAAAAACTCTCAAATCAATTCACTAAACTTTGTTTTCTCAGATTCAACATTTTCTTGCTCAGATTCCTGCGGTCAAGGCGTCTGCACAATTCTCAAACAAGGAACAACAAAAACATATTACATTTCATTTGAAACCCAAGAAAAACCGCGTGCAGTAACACTTTTTGCAGGAAGTTGTGAGTTGGATGAGAGGGGTGTTGTTGAATGCTGAGAGTTATACCCTGAAATTTAGAAATGAACATTAGGGATAAAAGAAGTTTTTCTTGAACGAAGTGGAAGAAAAATTTGGGCGAAGCCCGAGCCGAGGGCTAAACCGTATATCCTTTATTATACGCCCTGAGCGTAACGAAGTGGAGCTCAAACGCAGAGGGGTGCGGAGTGAAGCTGGGAAGTTCAAAAAAGATTTTTCTTTCTCATTCATTTGATAGGCTTTCTTCAATTCTTATAAATTTGATTTTTTCCGTTTTGAAAAAATTAAGAGGGGTTAGGGGTGAATTTCACTTTTTACCTTTCTTATTGAATAATTGTTCTGCTGGGCAACCAATTTCTCTTTGTTTGCAAAATTTACAAGCCAAAGAGCCTCGAACAAAACTATTTCCAGCAGAAGTAAGAATTGCTAATAACACAATCAATAGTAGGATTAACCAATTGAAGTTAAATATAAATAATGCTCTTCCTACAAATAAGGGGATTATTGAAACAAGAAAATCTGGGAGTATTTCTTTCCAACAAGCCTTCTTCAACATGTCTACTCATCAAATTCCCGATGAAGCTAACTATTTAAATCTTGTTTTTTGATTTAGGTTCTTGTTTACTGGTTAGGTGCTCTGGAACTTCTTGATCTCAGCGATTTCTTGCAAAACTCTTAATTCATTTGCTGTTAACAAATCTTTGTTTTGTTTGAATTTTTTGAAAGCTTTTTCGTTGATGTCAGAATAAAGGAAGCGGATTTTTTTGATTTTTCTTTCAAAGTTCACGCCAGGCAATGCAACAGCGATTTCCTGTCCTTCTGAAGCTTCTTTTACAGATTCGCGTTCTAACTGCATTGATTTTACCCTTGCTATGCTTTCTCCTTGTTCATCAATTAATGGCAAGCCAGTTGTTAATTTTCCTGCGAGGACTTTAACTCCGAAGATTGCAGGGTTTAAGTTTCGGAAGACATATTGGTGTAGGACTTCAAGCTTACATATTTGGGCAAGTTCCATTAAGCGGTTTTTTTCAATTTCTGTCTGTTTTTTTGTGCGCCATTCTTGAAGATCTTCAATTAATTTGTAAACAACATCGTTTGTCAGGACTTTTATTTTTTCTGTTTCAATGTCTTCTTCAATGTTGACATTGAATCCAAGAACCACTGCGTCCAAGGGGTTTATTTCTTCGTTGGCGCGGGCAGAGACAATATCTGATTTTTTTATGTTTCCGATTCCTGCTTTTACTACTTGGACGTTCTCCTGCTTTAACAAAGTAAGAAGGGCTTCTAAACTTCCTAATGAATCGGCTTTGATGATAATTCCTTTTTTGCTGAGCTTAATTGTTTGAGAGAGCTCTTTTTTGAATTCTTCTTCAATTTTATGCAAGTTGTTTTGGATTTTTTGAAAGGGCATCCCAGGCAAGATTCCTTCCTTGTTTGTTAAATTAAGCCTGATGCCTGTTGCAGCTGTTGTTTTTTCAATTGGGTAGTATTTAAATGATAATGGCTGGATTTCTTCGATTGCGCGGATTTTTGAGACAATCAAGTTAGAGAAACTTGCTATTGCGATTTCGTCGCCTTCTTCCAATTGGCCATCGTGAAGGATTGCTTCAATGCATTCCATTGATTTTTCTTTTTTTATTTCTAAGATAACTCCTTTTGCTTCATCTGAGAGTTTTAATCTTTCTTGAAGGAATTTTTGTGAAAGACCACAGAGAGACAGCAAGAGTTCTGGAATACCTTGTTTTGTTTTTGCAGAGCAGGGAATGATTGCTATTTTTTTTGTGAAATCTTTAACGTCGTAAAATAGGTCTGAGTTAAAGCCGTGTTCTGATAGTGCTCCTTGAAATGTTAAAAGTGCTTCTTGGAATTCCTGGGAAACATGCGAGGCTTGGGATTCGATTGATTCTTTTAATGTTTTGTTTTTATCGGTCTGCCAGCCAGAGATTGTGTCTAGTTTGTTTAATGCGATGAGAAAAGGGGTCTTATGGGTTTTTAGGATTTGCAGGACTTCCTGAGTTTGGGGCTTTATGCCTTCTTTGATTGCTATAACTACAATTGCTAAATCAGCCAGAGACCCGCCGCGTTTTCTTAGGTTTGTGAAGGCTGCATGGCCTGGCGTGTCTATGAATAGGAAGCCAGGGATTTCTAATTTTATGTTTTGTTTTTCTAAAAATGGACAGACTTTTTTTATTTGTTCTAAAGGGTATTTTGTGAATGAGATTTTTTGTGTGATGCCGCCTGCTTCGGTTTCTTGAACAGAGCTGCCTCTAAAACAATCCAGGATTGAGGTTTTCCCGTGATCTACATGGCCTGCAACCGTCACTATTGGTTGACGGATTTTTGCTTCCTTTTCCATTAAGAAATGAGCCTGAGAAGGGTTTAAAAGGTTTTGCTTTTTGTAAATCAAATTTTTTAATTGAACACATCAATATTAAAATAATAAAAAGAAGCTTCCTATGTATCCTGCACATGGTTTTGGGATTTTGAAGGGTTTTTGTTGTGATTGAAAAGAGATTTTCATGAGGCGAAATCTTTATTAACTGTTATTTTTAAGGTGCGGGAATGGAAAAGGCAGAAAAGATGCATGGAGAAGAACATGGAAATGATATTTTGGACGCGTTTGAGGAAGATGCAGAGGTAGAGGAATCTGAGTGAGTTGTTTGGTTTAATTCTTAAGTGTATTTGTCAACATTATAAAATAGTAACTTTTAAAAGTCCGAATCTTTTTTCCTGAACATGGCGCGTAAAATAAAGACATATCACTTGAAAGAAGACGATCTAGAAGCAAGGATTCGTTATGACAATGAGATCTCAGAAGGAATTGCGAATTTGGATTTTGTTGGACATAATGTGAGAATTGTTCTAGGCGATGGGGAAGAGAGAGTTGTTTCAAACTTGAAGCTGCCTGCTAGGTACTTTGTTAGGATTTCTTGCTCAGCTTTGCTCGGTAGGAGAATGTTAAAAGATTCTGGATTAGAATACAGGGAATTGTATGAATATGCAAACGGAGAGAGTATTTGGTACAACAAGGTATTGCTTGAAAAATTATTAAAGGATAAATTAGAGAATGTTGAGAGCGTTGAGATTGAGCCGGTTACATAGCCTCTTCTTTGATAGCTGTGTTAGAAGGGGGAGAATCCTCTTTTTGCTCGGAAGACGTTTCTGTTTCAGTTAATGTGGCCTGCTCCCCTGTTTCTTCAAGATCTTTTTCATCAATAGAATTAATTGCTGCTTTGAAAGTGTTGAAATGTTCGGCTGGAACTCGTGTTCCGGATTTTGTAAACCCTGTGTAACGCTCTGATTTAACAAACTCGCGGATTGTAAGACCTTTTTTTCCTCCAAAGTCGTCTATTCTGATTACTATGTCTGTATCTGGGTTTTTTGGAATTCTGTCAATATCTTTTTCCATCAAATGGCTGAGCGAAAGGTTTTATTTAAATGTTAGTGTTCATTATTTAGTTATATTGGAAAAGGGTTGTTTGGAAAGTATATACTGTGAGACATAAACACTGAGTATCGCTGTTTATGCCCCCCAAATATAACAAGTGACAATCTGTTCAATTATTTGAATCACTTGTTATAATGTGGGAAATATAAGATTTAAAGTAGATATTAAATGATTTAGCGTGTAAAAAGTATTTTAAAACATTATTTAGAATCCTATTATCTGAAGCTATTTAGGTGAATCAATGTAAATAGCTAAGTTTATAAAATTATTTATTGTATTGAATTATGAAACCCCTACAAATAGGAAGCCTAAAACTGAAAAGCCCTTTAGTTCTTGCGCCGATGGTAGATGTGACTGATCTGCCTTATCGATTGCTTTGTTGCAGGGCTGGGGCTGCGCTTGCTTTTACAGAGATGATTTATGTCGATGCTCTTCTCCATGAGAATAAGAAGACTTTGAATATGGTTAAGACGTGCAAAGAGGATTCGCCGCTCGGATTACAGATTACTGGCGATCGGCTTGAGGAGTTTGAGAGGTTTGTTTCGCGTAAGGAATTATGGAAGAAGTTTGATTTGATTGACTTGAATTGTGGCTGTCCATCTGATAGGATTGTCGGGAATCAGGCTGGTTCTTTTTTATTGAAGGAGCCTGAGAAAATAGCTTCAATCATAAAGATACTAAAACTAACAAAGAAGCCAATTACAGTGAAGGTGAGACTTGGGTTTGATAAAAATAATGTTTTAGAAGTGGCTCGGATTGTTGAGAAGGCTGGGGCTGATGCGTTGACTGTTCATTGCCGGTTGGTTAAGGATGGGAATGACAAGAAAGCTAATTGGTCGTGGCTTGGACGAGTTAAGAAAGTTGTTTCTATACCTATTATTGGAAATGGTGATGTTTTTAATGGGGCTGGTGCTAGAGCGGTTTTGGATTTGTGTGATGGGGTAATGGTTGGCAGGGGGGCGATTGGGAATCCTTTGGTTTTTACTCGTATACTTAATTATTTGGAGAAAGGGAAGGAGGAGGATTTTGATGTTGAGAAAAATTTGGAGATATTTAAAGAATATTTGAAGTTGGAGAAGAAGTATTACGGGGAGAATGTTGATCTTGGCAAGGTGAAGTATGTTGGCGGTAAGTTTTTGAAGGGGTTTAAGGGTGTGGCTAGATTGCGTGGGGAGTTTCATAAGTTGAAGACGATAGAGGAGATTGAAGGTTTTGCGCGTGGTTTACAGAAGAAAATATAGCCACAATAATATGTGAGGCACGAAGCGCCGAACGCCGCCGGCATTAATGGTGAGAAGTGCGGGTAATATTCCTTATACGAAAATTTAAAAACCAAGAAGAATAGGAATCATCGTGCCCCTGTAGTTTAGTGGTTAGAACATAGCCCTGTCGCGGTGTGGACAGAAAATCCGATATCGTCAAGGGAGAAGACATCGGGGTTGCATATCCCTTCAAGGGTGTAGACAAGAAAAACCAGGATGCCCTGGTAGTTTAGTGGCTAAAACACGGCCCTGTCGCGGCCGAGTCCCGAGTTCGATTCTCGGTCAGGGCGTAAATACATTTTGGTATATTAGAGTGGTGGGTTTTCATAATCGGTTCAAGAAGCTTATAACTTCTGCCGATTTAAAACCATCATGAAAATAGATCCCTACGGACACAAAGAAAGATACCAAAAATGGAAAGAGCGCTCAAAAGAGGGCATCAAGGATATTTCTAAATCAAGCTCTGATTTAATTCTGAGATATGTTACAGATATGGAGCATGGACTCAATGTTTCTGCAACAAGCGCCAAGGGTTCAAGGAGTTTTATGGGATTGATAATTCCCCTAAAATTTTGAAGAACAAAAAATAGCTAAAATCTCTCTCAGTTATCCCAATCCCATCAGTTCTAAAATACGCTCGCAAAAACTTCGTAGATCCCAAACGTTAAGTCCAACTTTCGCATTACTTAAAAAAGAGATAATGCATACAAAATAATCGAAAACTTTAAATATATATTGGCGTTTGTCAATATGTAATTTGGAGATGTTGAAATAAATGAAAATGAATAAAAAGATTATTTTGTCGTTGATGTTTCTTTTCTTACTCACTACGTTTGCAAACTCTGTTTATTCAGAGGAAATTCAATCAGAAGAAGTCAATATTTATTTCTTCTGGGCACATGGCTGCCCGCATTGCCAAGACGAAAAAGATTTTCTCAATACCTTGAATCAAAAATATGACAATCTTGATATTCATGGTTTAGAAGTCACAACAAGCAAAGAAAATGCGGATTTACTCAAGAAAACAGGCAAGGAATTAAACGCAGATGTTTCTGGAGTTCCTTTTACTGTTGTTGGCGAACAATATTTCAGTGGCTGGTACAACGAAGAAACAACAGGTAAGGCTATTGAGGATGCAGTTAATTGTGTTATAGAAAATCATTGTCAAGATGTTGTAGGAGAATTAACTACTCCGATATCACAATCCACCCATACTCAAGGTGGAAAAGCAATTCCTGAAAGATTAGATTTGCCCATTATTGGAGAAGTTGAAACAAAAAATCTGTCTCTCCCGGTTTTAACAATTATTATTGCTGCATTGGATGGTTTTAATCCCTGCGCAATGTGGGTTCTCCTATTTTTAATAAGTTTGCTCTTGGGTATGCAAAGCAAGAAAAGAATGTGGGTTTTCGGAACCGTGTTTATTGCTACTTCAGCATTTGTTTATTTTCTCTTCATGTCAGCTTGGCTTAATCTATTTTTATTTTTGGGTTTTGTTTTTTGGGTCAGGTTAGCTATTGGATTTGTAGCATTAGGGGCTGGAATTTATAATATCAGAGAATATTTTACCAATCCTGCTGGAACCTGCAAGGTAACTGGAACACAAAGAAGACAGAAAATTTTTGAGAAATTAAAAAAGATTGTTCAGGAAAAACATGTTTTGTTGGCATTGCTTGGATTGATAGTTTTAGCTTTTGCTGTTAATCTGGTTGAATTGATATGTTCGGCTGGGTTGCCAGCGGTTTACACCCAAATACTTACATTGACTAATCTTGAAGGATGGCAATATTATTCTTATTTACTCTTGTATGTATTTATTTTTATGCTTGATGATTTATTTGTCTTCTTTGTTGCAATGATTACTTTGCAGGCAGTAGGAGTGACAAATAAATACGGCAGAATCTCGCACATTGTTGGAGGGATAATAATGTTAATAATGGGGGCATTGCTAATCTTTAAACCTGAATTGTTAATGTTTGGATAAAATGGATGAAACACTAAAAATAATAAAAGCTCTTTCAGACGGAACGAGATTAAAGATAGTTGAATTTCTTTTGGATGGGGAGAAATGTGTTTGTGAGATTTTTCCTCATGTTAAGAGAACACAATCAACAACATCAATACAACTGGGGAAATTAGAAAAAGAAGGAATACTAAAATCAAGGAGAGAAGGAAAAAAGATTTTTTATTCTATTAAAGATTTGAGAGTGTGTGATGTCTTTAAATCATTAGGAAAGAAACCAGGGAAGATTTTGAAGAAATGTTGTTGCGGAGGTGCATGCAAATGAAAATAGAAATACTTGGAACAGGATGCTCAAACTGCAAAAGACTTGAAGAGAATACTAAAAAAGCATTAGAAGAAACGGGAAAGAAAGCAGAAGTGGTTAAAGTCACGGAAATTGATAAGATTGTAGAATACGGCGTGATGTCGACGCCGGCGATTGTAATTAATGGTAAGGTAAAAAGCCACGGAAAAGTTGCGAGTGTTGGGGAGATTAAGGAGATGTTGAAATGAAGTTGAAGAAAAAATATCTTTATATCGGAATATTTGTTTTAGCTTTGCTGATTTTTATTGTTCCGAGATATTTTACTGGAAATGTTGTTCTTGATAACCCTGCTAATGTGAATGTAGACAAGCTTGAAATCTATCATTTCCATGGAACCAATCAATGTTATTCCTGCAAAACAGTCGGAGCTTATGCAGAAGAAACTGTGAAAACTTATTTTGCTGATGAATTAGAATCAGGAGAAATAGTATTTGGCCATGTGAATGTAGATTTACCTGAAAACAAGGATTTAGTAATTAAATATGGTGCAACTGGTTCGTCTCTTTGGCTTGGAGCTTACAATGGGGAAGAATTCAAGGCGGAGGAGAATGTTAATGTTTGGTATAAGATAAAGGACAAAGAAGACTACCTGGCTTATCTTAAGGGAATTATTGAGCAGAGACTTACTGGGGATTTTAGTTAAATGGAAAAAAAGATTTTAGGGCTGTTGTTAGGATTTTTAGCAGGAATAATTGATTTAATTCCAATGCTCATTCAAAAATTGACTTGGGATGCGAATCTATCTGCGCTTAGTTTGTGGATAATATCCGGTTTTTTGATAGCTGTATCAAATCTTAAGATGAAAGGATTTATCAAAGGGGTTGTAATCTCTTTTTTAGTTTTAATCCCCGCCCTGTTTCTTATTGGGTGGAACGAACCTTTTAGTTTATTGCCAATAATAGTAATGACTTTGCTCCTTGGTTCAATCTTAGGATTTTTAATTGAGCGGTGGGGAAAATAAAATGAGTTTTATTGAGTTTATGGAAACAATGGGCACAAGTAGCATCCCAATAGTTGCTGCTTTCTTTATCGGATTAATGATGGCAATAAGTCCGTGTCCATTGGCAACAAACATAACAGCTGTGGCTTATACCAGCAAAAAGATAGGCAACAGTAAACACACGATGCTTGTAGGATTTCTTTACACCTTGGGCAGGATGTTTACTTATGTTTGTCTTGCCAGTTTAATAGTTTATGTTGGAATAAATGTTCAAGCAGTTTCATTATTTTTACAAGAGTATGGAGAAAAAATTCTTGGTCCATTATTGTTAATTGTTGGGGTTGCAATGTTGGGCGTATTAAGATTACATTTCTTTAAATCAGATGGCAGATTAAATAACCTAAAAGAAAAGCTGGCCAGTAAAGGTTTTTTAGGAAGTTTTTTGCTTGGCGTTATATTCGCTTTGGCATTTTGTCCGTTTAGCGCGGTTTTGTTTTTTGGGATGCTCATCCCTCTGGCATTAGGGACCGGAGATGGTTTAATTATTCCAGCAGTTTTTGCATTCGCTACTGGACTGCCTGTAATAATCTTCTCAATGATATTGGTAAAGGGCGTTTCAAAATTAGGGAGCATAATGAATAAAGTGCAAACTTTTGAATTGTGGATGAGAAGAATCGTCGGAATAATTTTTATTATTATGGGATTGTATTATATCTCATTAATGGTGATTTGAAAATGGAAAGGAAAGATTGGAATTTGTTAATGTGGATTGCAGTTGTATTCGGAGTGTTATATTTTGTTCCGTCTAACTCGGACTGGTTCAGAACATCAGTAATTTCTGCTTTTGATTTGCTCCACGAGTACGCAAGAGAACACGTCTTAACTTGTTTAGTGCCTGCTTTGTTTATTGCCGGAGCAATTGCTATATTTATCCAGAAAGAAAAAGTGATAAAGTATTTAGGTTATGAAGCAAAAAAATACGTTTCTTACGGGGTTGCTTCTGTTTCAGGAGCAATTTTAGCAGTTTGTTCTTGCACAATATTGCCGTTATTTGCAGGAATCAGAAAAAGAGGAGCAGGATTAGGGCCTGCAACAACTTTCTTATTTGCAGGTCCAGCCATTAATATTGCAGCCATTTTTTTGACAATGAGCGTTTTAGGAATTAAGATAGGATTAGCGAGGATTATATTTGCTATTTTACTTTCGATTCTAGTTGGTTTAACCATGGTTTTAATTTTTAGGGAAAAAGTTGAAAAAGAAAAATTGCTAATTGAACAAACCGAAGAATCAAAATTATCTAATAAGGTCTTGGTGATCTTTTTTAGTTTAATGATTGGAGTCTTGGTTGTCAATGGTTTACAAATTGATAAAATTATAAAATATTCTCTAATGGGAATTTTTACAATTTCTGTTGTTTGCTTGGTTTTATGGAAGTTTAAAGATCACCTCGCTCAAAAATGGCTGAATGAAACATGGAATTTTTCAAAGATGCTTCTTCCATTATTATTTATTGGTGTTTTTGTTGCAGGATTTATTATGCCCCTCTTGCCACAAACGCTTATTGAAAATTTGGTTGGGCAAAACACGGTTTTGGCAAACGTTGTCGCTTCTGTCTTCGGCGCTTTTATGTATTTTTCAACTTTGACAGAGATACCAATATTGCAGGCATTGATAGCCAAAGGTATGCACTCAGGACCAGCCTTGGCTTTGCTTTTGGCAGGACCGAGTTTAAGTTTGCCGAATATGTTAGTTATTAGAAAAGTATTGGGAACAAAAAAAACTGCAGTTTACGTGGGGCTCGTGGTTGTATACTCGGCAATTGCAGGTTTGGTTTTCGGTTCGTTTGTATAATGGTTTTTTGTTATCAATAATGGTGGTTGGGTGGATATTGGGAGAAGTTGAAAGGACTAAAATAACAGGGATATACTCCATCTCGACAATATTTTTAAATCAAAACAGTCTAAAAGAATCGTTATAATAAACTAAACAAAAAACCCACCCCCAAGATATACCAAACTATGCTCGTGCTCGGTCGGGGTGTAATATGGTTGCAAAGTAACCACAATCAACTCTCCCAACCGATTGCACCTGCGGAAAACAAGATTTACGAAGTGAAATTAAATTATAGTTTTTGAACTCATAGAAACTTTTTTCTAAAAAGTTTGTATTTCTGGTTCACAGTATCTCTACTCTTTCCCCAATAAAATTAAATCTCCAGTATAATTCTACCTCAATGTATCAGCAATCACCGCACTCAACGAAGAAGGAAAAGTTACAATTGCCACTCTTTTGAATGCAATCAAACTATCAACTTGCCACGGCGCTTTCTGTATAATCGTCATTATCAACGCAACAATAACAAACGAAAGAACATAAGTAGAGATAACCCTTTTCACAAATTCATTAAGGTGCTTTTTCCCGTGCTGTCTATGATAATGATAATAAGTAAACATAGATATAAACAGAAGAGATAAAAATAACAGCCCAATTACATTGGTTAAAGGGAGAGTCTCCCCCAATCTCCAAGTTTCTTCAGTAAACCCAATAGGGACAGCGAAGATAGATGCCCCGATAATAACCTGCAAAATGTCATGCAGATTAAATTTAGGAATAAGAGGGTCAACTATCTCATGAAAAATTTTCCCGCCAACCTTTCTCTTAGATTGCATAATTAATTCTCTTTTTTACAAAAAGGATAGTGAAAAGATTTATATAAACTTTGTCATTAACCCTATGATAACAAATTAAAAAAATGGTGATTCGAAGTAAAATCTTGCTAAAACCTGGAGATATGAAATCATCTCTCCTAGATTGGAAAGTTGTGGGTGTACTAAATCCAGGAGGAACAAGATTCAGAAACGGAAAAATTGTGTTGTATGCTCGTGTTGCAGAAGCTCCAATTCATCACAGAAAAAATTCAGAGATGTGTCCAGTAATAGTCTCTGAAGAAGAATACAAGGCCACAACTGAAAAAATTAACAGAAGAAAAATTGAAAGAAAAAATAAAAGTATGATTTTTTTAAAGGATAAAATATGCAAATTAACAAATATTTCCCATTTTAGAAAAGTTATACTTGACAAATCAGGACTCAATGTTGAATACATTGACCCTCTTCCAACTTTTGTTGGCTGCCCAAGCGACAGCGAGTATGGTGTGGAAGACGCGAGAATAACAAAAATCAAAAACACATATTACATGACTTATGTTGCTGTTTCAGATAGAAACGGAATATCAACTTCTCTGGCAAAATCAAAAGACCTAGAGAATTGGACACAGCTAGGACTAATTTTTCAGGAACAAAATAAAGATGCTGTTCTTTTCCCGGAAAAAATAAAAGGAATTTATGTTGCATTAAACCGTCCAGAAAGTTCTTTTGCGTTCAGCAAGCCAAGTATATGGATATCTTATTCTAGGGATTTATTATTTTGGGGGAAAGAAAAATCTTTGTTATCTGCTCGTAAAGATTCATGGGAATCTGAGAAAAATGGTGCAGGAGCTCCACCAATAAAAACAAAACATGGCTGGATTGTGATTTACCACGGTGTTCGTGGCAGAAATAAGAACAGAGTTTACAGTGCCGGCGCTGCTCTTTTGGATTTAAAGAATCCTGAAAAAGTGTTGGCTAGAACACCAACAAGTAAACCTTTATTAAAACCCTCAACTAACTGTGAAAAAAAAGGTTTTATTAACAATGTTGTTTTTCCCACCGCAGCAATTTACGATTTAAAAAATCCAAAGGACCTGTTGATTTATTCAGGAGGAGCAGACAGTGTTATCACAGTTAGAAAACTCACGCTGAAAGAAATCTTTAAAAATATGGAACGTGTTTAAACTCTCCCATAATCATCTTCAGTTCTTACAATGTCCTTTTCATCAAATTTGCCAAATGAAATTTCTAAGATTTGAACTGATTTTGAAAAAGCTTCTGCTCGATGTAGGGCCTTTTTAGGTATTAAAAACTCATCGCCCCTTTTAGCTTTGAATGTTTTCTTCCCTATTGTAATTTTTACAGGATTATCAATTATTTTCCAAAATTCTTTTCTGTTCTGATGGTATTGCAAACTAAATCTTTGTTTTGGTTTTATCATTAGAATTTTGACTGTTGATTTTTCATCCAACGTTAATCTAACAAATCCACCCCAAGGCTTTTTATCAACTCTTTTTTTCATCTTCTTTAAAAGAAAATCGTGTTTATATTGGTTTCTGTTAAGCAAGTATCTCTGCATAGATTTTTCAGATTTATTTTTTTCCCCACCCAACCCACCCAACTGGTTCAATTTCGTACAATTTTTGTCGTTGAATTTTTTCCGCACGAAATTGATTATGTCAAGATGCTTGCGAAAACTCCACACTTAAGTGTGGAGTTAGCATCTCGAGCATCCAAAAAACGAGAGCCATCAAACCGCACCTTAAAAGGTGCGGTGGCGCATCGTTTTTCTGATTTGTTGCAAAATATAAATCTGTAATTTTTATTCTTGTGCGGAGATACTGTAAGCAAACTTCTTGTAGCATATTAAAACCAGTTCGCAGGGTATATCAGAAAGACTGTAATAAATAACAACTTCAAATACAATGGTTCTGGATAAGATTATAAAACAATTTAAGCAATTTTAATACATCAAGATTTGCATTTTGCGTAAACTCCCTACTTTAGTTCGTAAGAAAGTAAATGCAAATCTTGACTGTGCTCAAGACCCCAAGAATTCCTTACAGTAGAATTCTTGGCTGCGTTCAAGAATCTTCGATTCTT
>JAHITZ010000056.1 GCA_018817405.1 Nanobdellota archaeon | reverse complement strand
GGAATAGTGATTTTAGCGGGCTTATGATTACGTCGAAAATCAACAGATGCACCACGCGTAAAACGAAAGGACGCCCAGTTCCGAACGAAGTGAGGAATTGACGCTTCGCGTCAACCCTTTAGGGCTGGGAGGATGTCACAGCCAGATTATGAAGAATAATTATTTCTTTGATTTTGATTATTAGGGTTAATATTTTTCTAACCGATTCAAACTTTAATCCCATTTCCTCCCTCCCGCATTGTTTTCTTGGCTTTCTTTTTGAGAGATAATTATATAACCCTGTGGTGGTTTTAGAAATAATGGGCGAGGTTCATCCTGCTGTTAAGGCAGTTGTTTTAGATGGAAATCGGTTTTTGGTACTTGAGACAGTTATTGGTGAGAAGAGGGTTTGGGATTTGCCTGGTGGAAGGGTTAAACATGGTGAGTCGCCTTATGGGGCGTTAAATAGGGAAATAAAAGAAGAGACTGGTCTGAAGGTTGACATTGTTGATTCTCTGGGGGTGTATTGGTATCTTAGAGTTACAGATGGGAAGCAAATTGTTTGTAATGCATTTAGTTGTAAACCAAAAAGTTTGGATGTTAGTTTGCCACCAAATGGAGTTTTTATAAAAAGTTCCAAGTGGGTGACGAAAGAAGAGTTTTTATCAAATGATTTCGTCGTTGACAATGAAAGTTTGAAAGAGTTGATTTCTGAGAAGGTTACTTAATTCTCAAAGGAGTTTTTCTGTTTTTTGATTTGTCTAGCGAGTTTACTTTCGAAGATAGTTTTTCTTCGAGACCGAGGCGTTCTGTTAGTTCCTTGTAGCGGTTTCTGATTGTGACTTCTGTTATGCCTGCGACGTCTGCGACTTCCCTTTGTGTTTTCTTTTCATCGTTTAGGAGAGCGGCGACGTAAAGAGCTGCGGCTGCGATTCCTGCTGGGCCTCTTCCAGAAGTTAGCTCTGAGATGTCTGCCTTTTTCAAGATTTTGAAAGCTTCGTTTTGAGTTTTTGGTGAGAGGTGGAGGATTGAAGAGAACCTTAAGATGTAGTCTTTTGGACTTGAGGGAGTTACTTTGATTTTTAGTTTTCTTACGATGAATCTGTATGTTCTGCCTATTTCTTTTCTTTCGACGTCTGAGGCTTCTGCGATTTCGTCTAGTGTTCTAGGGATGTTGTAAGAGCGGCAAGCTGCGTAGATGCAGGACGCGATGACTGATTCCATTGATCTTCCTCTAACGAGGCCTCTTTGGAGAACATAATTGTAAACACGAGAAGATTCGTCTCTGACTACAGAAGGCAAGTTAAGAAAAGATGCAACTCTTCTTAGTTCGGCCATAGCAAGTCTTAAGTTTCTTTCAATAGATGTTGAAACACGTTCCTGCCATTTTTTTAATCGCAAGAATTTTCTTGTTTGACCGGCTTCTAATTTGTAAATGTCTGAAATCTCTCCGACGTTAGTTGTTAAACCTTTGTCGTATTTTTGCATTGAGATTGGAGCTCCGCCACGACCGCGTTTTTCAGATTTGTCGAATTGCCCGCCGCCTTCCTGGCCAGTGTCAATGATTTTTTCCTCTACAATAAGTCCGCACTCATTACAGACTACTTCTCCTTTTTGGCTGTCGTAAGTCAAATCTACAGATTCGCATTCTGGACAGCGTTTTACATATACCATAGAGAATATCTCCTCAAAATATTTGACTTTTTAACACTTGAGAGTAACATTTGATTTGGGCGAAAGCTTTATAAAGGTTTTGTGAATGAAGGTATATAAGTGTTTCGGTTGTAGGAAATTTGTCGACGGAAATTTTTTAAGGGGTGTTGTTGGGAAAGTTTACTCTTCTAAGAGTATGGCATTCACACAACCTTCCTGGCTTGGGCGGTTGGTTATTTTTGCTTTGCCGAGTTCTGTTTCAATGATTGCGCCTTTGAGTAAGAGGTTTTGTCTGGCGAGGAAAACGTTTTGCGGTGTTTCAAGAACATTTTTTATTTTTGCTTTTTGCGTTTTTTTTGTTTTAGAATTAAAAATGTTTGCGTCGTCTGTGTTGAGGAGGATTGTTTTTTTGTTTCCGCCTTTAACTCTAAGGGTTTTTCTTTTTGTTTCTTTTACTGTTACAACTCTTTGCTGGTTTTGTTTTTCGTAAAACTTTTTCTTTCTAAGCTTGTGATATTTTCCACCTGTGATTTTTCTTCCTTGTTTCATACCTGAGGTTTAGAATTAATAGTTTTAAATGTTTTGGTTTGACTGAAAAATAATACAATGTGATATTGAGTAAGAAGTTAATTAATTGGAAGACGAAGTTGAGATAGAGATGCTATGTGTTTTTTGAAATTTTTTTGTGATGAATTTTCGTATACTATATTTGTGAATTATAGCAACATTTAAATACCATGAGAAATGAAAACAATTATGGTTAACGGAATTGAGCGCCCACTTGATCTTTTGAATCAGTCGAAGGGAAAAGAAGTTTTAATCCAGTTGAAAGGCGACAGGCAGTTTGTCGGAACATTGCTGGCATTTGATATGCACATCAATGTTGCACTTGACAATGCGAAAGAAATGCAGGACGGAGAAGTTAAGAAGAATATCGGCTTGACTTTTTTGAGAGGAGATACTATTATTTTCATTTCGCCTGCTAGTATGAGTGGTTAGAGGAATACACAAATTCTTAAAAAGATTGATATTTGGGATTTTTCATGAATAGTAGAGAATCTTATACAGAAGGGATTAGTGTGATTCTCAAAGAGACGGAAAAATTATCTTGCAACACAGAGATGACGATCCTTCTGTGTGTGGGGATGCGTTGTGGGGGTTCTTTGCAGGAGGCGTTGAACCAGAGAAACTCCTGTTGCTGCGGTAGTTAGAGAGGTGCAAGAAGAATTATGTGTTAGGTTCGAAGAAGGAGATCTGTGACATTTTATGACATTAAACTTAGAGAGTATTAGAGAAACACATCACGTTTATGTTGCCCCCTTTTCCTATAAAGATTCTGAGATTTCTCTGCGAGAAGGGGTAGGGCTTCGGGGCGTTTTCTTATGGTGGAATTGAGCGGTTAGATAATGTTGTTCCAGGCACGAAAGAAGTTGTTAAATTGTGGCGGTTTTATTCTACTAAGGGTTAAGAACAATACACAAATTCTTAAAAAGTTTGATTTAAAGGTTTCTCCATGGAGATTATGGAACTTATGTTTTGGATATAAATTACGAGCGGGGTGTTTGGAGTCCTGTGCTTCAGGAGAGTTTGAAAGTTGCTTTGGTTGATGAGCTTGGTTCTTTTACTGGGCCGATAGCTGGTAGAGAGCCACTTATGAAAACTTATATGTTTAATCCGAAACATAGAGAGCAGGCGCTTAGAATTATTGGCGAGGTGTGTGATGATAATGGTTTTAGGCGAGGGATGGTTCGTGATGGCAGTGTGTGGATTCGGAGTGGTTAGAGTTCTAGAACATAGAAGTTTTTGGATATTTAGATAAGATTATAAGTTTTATAGTTATTATTTAGATATGAATAGAGAACAGGAGATTGAGGATTTTCTTAAGGCTATCGAAAGTGGTTTTAGCGGATTGAATCCTAAAACTTTTTGGCCATTGAATGCTGGGCAAATTGATTCTTATTTCGATGTTGATGAAGCACTTGATATGTACTATCGATTGGTTAAACTGAAGGAAAAGTTTAATATCAAGGAGATCTCAGATTTGATGCCTCCCCCAGATGTTATAAGGATATTCTTGCAGCATAATGCTATCGTTGGGTTGAAGGAATCAAAGGAATTGGGAATTGATGATGTAAGTATTAAGGGGAGAGTCGATTACATTTTGTTTTTATTTGATATTCTAAAGCAGAAAGTTAGAAATTATATATTTTGTGGAGATGGAAAAAATTTGATTTTGTCGCAGGAAGAGGTGGAAGAGATTTTGCAAAAATCCGGCTGGAATAAACCCGTAGATGAAAAAGAAAAAAAGAAAGTTGCTTTTCTGAATGCTATGGGAAATAATCTTGCATATACTCTTTTTTATGACACTTTTGTAACTGGCGGTTTTTATATTCATGGTGCTTATGATGCAAGAGATATTTTTGGTGAGGGAGCTGTTTTGGTAGTTAGAGATTATCATGATCTAAATCCTACAGAGATTTGGCCTGATTTAGAAATGCCCTTTAGTGAAATGAAGATTTTTGTCGTGTATAAGGATCTTTATTTTAAGTTGGATTTTATGAATCACCCAATCACAATTGACACGGTTTCGGATAAGTTAATTGCGTATAAGGTTTTTATTGATGACAAAGAAATTAAAATTGATAGTGTTGATGAAGTTATAGGAGTATTGAGTAGATTGGCCAGTAACCAGAGTAAAAAAATTAACTCTCTTTCTGATTTGGACAAAGTAAGAAAGGCTGCGGAGATTTCTTATTATCTTTTTAGAAACCTTGGGAAATATATTGGGGATGACTGGGAGCCGCCAAAAATGATCGAGGAAACTATCGATAAGTTTGGTGAGAAATTTATTGAGGAATTTAGATATAAAGAAATTCCTGACATGAGACATTGGAGGAGACTCTTTGATCCCAGAGATGATTATAACTAGAACTCAACAACATCAAAATCCTTTGCTAACGTTGTATTTTTGAAAACCTTTTTGGCTTCGTCAAGAATGATTTTTGGATTGTGTTCGTAGCGCTGTGAGATGTGTGTTAGGATTAATTTCTTGACCTTGGCTTTCTTTGCGATTGTTGCTGCGTCTTTCGCAGTTAAATGGAGACGTTCTTTTGCGAGAGCTGCCTCCTGGTTTGAAAAAGAGGATTCGCAGACTAAAATGTCTGAGTTTTTTGCTAGTTGGATTGATGCAGGATTCGGTGCTGTGTCCAGGATAAATGTTATTTTTCTGCCTTTTTCTAAATACGAGACTTGAGAGGATTTGATCTTTCTGCCTTTGAATGTTATGCTTTTGCTTTCTTGGAGCTGTTTCAGTAATGGGGAGTTTGGGAGTTTTAGCTTTGCGAGTTTCTTCTTATCTAGCCTGTGTTTTTCTTTGATTATGAATGAGTAAGCGAGGCAGTGTGTGTCATGTTTCATTGATGCTGCTTCAAGATAGAAATCGCTTCCTTCGTAGAACTTGCTGAATACTTCTTTGACTTTTGTTTTGATTTTAAGTTTGAATATGTGTTGTAGTGAAGAGAGGAAGCGCTCGGTGTTGCGCGGGCCGTAGACTTCTAGTGTCTTCTGATAATCGCTCATTGCAAGGGTTTGAAACAAACCTGGAATGCCAAGGATGTGGTCGCCGTGCCAGTGGGTTATTAGTAATCGAGTTAGTTTGCTTGGAGATAGGTGTGCGAATTTGAATTGTCTTTGTGCGCCTTCTCCACAATCAACAAGAATGTTTTCGTTTTTGTAAGTAAGGAGAATAGCAGTATGACTACGTTTAACCGTGGGTATTGCATTGCTTGTTCCTAAAAAGGTTATTTTTACTTTTTCCATGTTTCAAGGAAGAAGGTAATGTTTATAAAATTGTTTAATTATGTTAGGACATGAAAACGAAGAAAATCAAAGATTTTCTAGCATTCGTTTTTTCAAAAAGAGGAGATAAAAAATGAAAAGAAAGGTGATACAGTTTTTTGTTTTACTAGTAGGTGTAGTGGTTTTGTTGGCAGCTGTTCATTTTCTTCGTTTTGGCAGTTTGACAGGGTTTGCGGTTTTTTCTGATTCTGGGCAGGGAGATTTTGATTTAGGAACATATGATAATACATTGTGGAATGGGAGTGCTGTTGTTTTGGCTGGAGGTAATTTGACTGGGAACTATAGTTCTCAGGTTTTTGATGCAGGGGCTGATGCGGTATGGAATAATTTGACGTATGATTCAACAAGCCCGAATATAGAATTTTTGTACGGCGTTGATGGGGGAGGAGATGTTTATCAGTCTGTCAATTTAGGTGTTGATTGGACAATGTCAAAAGAAAATTTTGGGAGAACTACAGATACAGAAGATATGTTTGCAGATAGTGTTTATCTGTATATTATTTCAAATTCAAATAAAGAGATTTGGAGATCTGAGGATGGAGAAAGCTGGAATGTCGTGAATAATAGTTTTGTAAACAGTGCGTTATTATTAGGAGAAAAAGATTCTAATGAGAATTTATTTGCAGTTGATGGTTCTGGAGATGTTTATTTAAGTTCTGATAATGGTATAAACTGGGAATTAAAAGGTGATTTTAATGCTGGAGCAACGGCAAATGCAAAAGGAATTGCAATTAATTCTTCTAATGATATTTTTATTGTAGATGGAAATGGAGATGTCTTTTTAAGTATTGATGAAGGAGAGAATTGGGAAAAGGTTAATGATGGTTATGGTGGAGGAACCTATACGGATGATTTAGAGGTTGATTCAAATGATAATTTATATATTTTGTTTAATAGTGAAATTTACAAATCAATAAATCAAGGAGTTGATTGGAGTTTAATTAATGAAGATTATGAAGGAAATCAGGATGGGTTGGAAATGTTAATTGATTCAAGTGATAATTTCTTTATAATTGACCCTTCTGGGGATGTATATAAATCAATAGACTATGGGCTTAATTGGAGTTTAATTGGAGATTTTAATTTAGATGCAAGCAATGATGTTAAAGGATTTACTTCTTTTATTGATGAATCTAATTTAACTTATCAAGTAAGAAATTGTTCTGAATCAGATTGTAGTGATGGGGTTTGGCAAGATGCGGATTTAGCTGATTTAGCTTTGGTAGGAAGATATTTTCAGTATAAAATAATTTTTACAAGTCCTGATTCTAGTGAAACTCCTTTTTTGGAAAGCATTGTTATTGATTATGATGTTTTGGACTCTGTATCGCCAAATATTTCTTTTTCGGCTGAGACAACTGTGGAAGGAACATATAATTCTGATGCAATAAATGTTGGTGTCGATGTTAGCGATGATTCGCAGATTTATAGTTTTATTAATTTTGATAGTTCTTTAGTTAGTTTTTGGAAGATGAATGATAGTTCAGGAAATGTGCTGGATTATTCGGGAAATGGTTATGACGGCAGTGTTACAGGGGCAAGTTATGGTGTGAATGGAAAATTTGGAAATGCGATGAGCTTTGACGGAAGTGGGGATTATATTATTTTTGGAAATATCAATAGTTTTGAAAGAACAGATGAGTTTAGCTATTCATTTTGGATAAATACAGATTCTACTACAAGTTATATAACCATTATGTCAAAGACGCCTTATGGTTCTTGGCAAGGGATGGAGTTGTTTATTGTAAACAGTAAGCTTAAGTTGTATTTAATTGGAGCGGCAGAACAAATAGAGGTTAGTAGCACTGCCACTGTTAATACCGGAACTTGGAGACATGTCGTTATTGTTTGTGATGGAAGCAGTAGTGCTTCTGGAGTTGATATTTATGTAGATGGTGTTGAAGGTTCTAGTGGTTCTGGAACACTTAGTAGTTCAATTGTGAATTCTAATAATTTCCAAATTAGTGGAAGAGCGGGAAATTATAATTGTTTTGATGGACTGATAGATGAATTTTTAGTATTTAATCGTGTTTTAACTTCCGATGAAATCTTAGCGTTGTATGATTCAAATTCTTATTCACGTAATTTTACTAATTTAGAAGATGGGAGTTATGATTTTTATTCTTATGCTCAGGATACGGCAGGTTATGAAAATCAGACAGAGACAAGAACTGTTACTTTGGTTAGTAATACTGCTCCGTCCTTGACTTTAGTCTCTCCGCAGGAAGGAGCAACTTATGGGACAAATGAATCTCTTGACTTGGAGTTTTCTGTTAGTGATGCTGATGGGAATTTAGATAGTTGTTGGTATACCTTAGATTTAGGCGAGACTAATTTTAGTCTGGTTGGCTGCGCGAATACGACTTTTGATGTTTCTGGAAGCGATAGTTATAATTTAACAATATATGCAAATGATACTTCTGGTTTGGAGTCAAGCGATGATAACAGTTTTTCGGTTCAAGTTGGCGCGCCTTCGATAACTTTGATTTCTCCGATTGATGTTTATCTTAATTCGCAGGATATTACTTTTAGATATACCCCTACTGATGTCGATTTAGATAGTTGTGAATTATGGGGAGATTTTGACGGTGAGTTTAAATTGAATCAGACTGATACAGCTCCTGAAAGTGGGAATGAGAATAGTTTTTCCTTGACTTTGCCAGACGGAATTTATTTATGGAATATCAAATGCAATGATACCCAGGGTCATGAGGCGAGTAATGGAAACAAGACATTTTATGTAGACACGGTTGCGCCAGTCATAAAGTTAACTCAGCCAACAGGAACAAAAACTTCAAGGGAAAATGTTCCTCTAGTTTTTTCAATTAGTGAACCTTATTTTGGTAGTTGTTGGTATAGTGTTTACCGAGGGGCAAGTATAGAAATTGCCAATACAACGATTAATTGCAGTTTAGGAAGCAGCAGTTTTGATGTAACTGTTGATGCAATTTTTGTTTTGAACTTTTATGCAAATGATTCTGCTGGAAATTCTGATGCAGATAGTTTGAATTTTACTGTTGATACTTCTTCGCAGCCGCCGAGTGGTAATGACGGTGGAGGTGGTGGGGGTGGCGGAGGGAGTTATGTTCCGAATCAAGTAGAACGTAATGAGACGAGCAAAGCAGGAATTGGTTTTTCTGATTTAAGACAGACTCTTGTGAAAAGAGGAACAGAAGAAAAAATTGTTTTAGAAATTACGAATAAAGAAAAAATATTTTTGAATGATTGTGGTTTGCTTTTTGGTGGATTTGCAGGAAGCTGGCTAAAGAATAGCCAAACTAATGGATTAAGTCCTGGTGAAAAATTGATGTATGAAATAAATCTGTTTGTCCCTGAAAGTATTGAGCCAGGAGAATATGAAGCAGAAGTTATTGTTCAGTGTGGTGAAGGCAAATCTGAAAAGATTTTACAGATAATTGTATACAGGAATACTTTTGAAGCCGAAATTTTGCATTATGAAAAGGTGGGGAACCAGTTAGAAGTGACTTATTTAATTGAAGAATATGCAGGAGAAGAACATGAAATTGTTATTGATTATGCTCTTGTTGATTTTGACGGTGTTTCAAGATTTATTGGGCAGGAGATTGTAAATCTAGGGACGAAACAATCAATTGAAAGTGTGATACAATTTGACTTGCCAAAAGACTCGTTTGGAGAATTTAGTTTTGAAATGGGCTTAAATGATGGATTATCAGAAATTAGCACTAGCAAAAAAATCTTCTTGCCGTCGGAGAGAGGTCTAGCAGGGTTGGTAATTTCAAATGAAAACAGAATGATGTTGTCAATTTTTGGGGTTGTTATAAGTGTCTTACTTGTTTTGATTTTAATTGTTTGGATTGTCAAAAAATTTAGGAAGAAGAAAAAGAAAAATGAAATATTAAAGTCAAGGAAATTCTCTAAGAAAAAAGGAAGGAAGGAACTTATGGAGATTGAGTTGTGATTGAGTTGTTAAGCAGAGGGTTGTAATCTTCGCACCTCTTCTACGCAGTATAGAAATTTTCTTTCTATTAAATTCCAGCTGTGTGCCTGCATGTTAAATATGCTTTGTCTGCCGATGCTTCTACGCAGTGTTTCATCCTGCAGTTGGTTCATACAGTAAGTTAGCTGTTCAACAGAAGGTTCTGGGAGAATTGTTTTTTGTCCTCTTCTTGTAGGACGTATCAATCTGCCTAGTAAGTCAATAAGCATTGCATTTTCTCCAATTGTTCTTTTTTCAAGATCTGACTTTGGCGCGTTTGGATATAGCGGGCGTGCAAGTTCATTTCCATGTTCATTCCGTGTGGCTATGCTTACACCATGTGCTAGTGCTTCTGCTAAATTTCCACTGGATAATTGTTCACGGTCTCTGTTTCCAACTACTCTGACAGTTGCAGCTGCCTGCATTTCAATGAATTCTTGTTCGTTAAGGTAGAATTCACCGAATACGACATGATTATTTAGCAATTGTGGCCCAAGTTCTTCAAGAGCGCTTGTCCTCGTGTATTTCCCATTTAACCCAGAGTCTTCTAATGCTTGTTGAATGTTTCTTAAATCTCTTTCATGATAAGGTCTGCCTTGAGGTGTTTTAAACCATGGATGGTACATTCCTACAACAGCTAACTTTGTTCTGTCTCGTTCACTTGGTCTTAATGCGGAGAGGTGTTTTCCAAAAGCACGTATAATGTGGTCTATTCCTTTTGATTCTCCGCGATAACCTGTGACTATGTGCAAGTGTAAATCTTTATCAATACTTAGATTTTCTCTTGCGCTCTTTTCATTAAGGTGTAAAGGGTCAAAAGGTCTTACACCATGTTCAATTATTCTTACTTTTTTCATTATTTCAGGGTCAAAATCATAACTTTCTCTAAGACTTTGTTCTCCTCTTTTTGCCATTATAGTAACGAGATCGCAATGTTGTGCAAGCTGATGTATTTGTTCTCTTTGGTCTGGTGTTGGTTTTTGTACTACTGTATGGAGTTGTGCAACAGCAACAAGACCACGTCTTCTTAATTCTTCGTCTTGGTCTAGTATTCTTGCCAGCGAGGTAAAACCATTTCCATCTGGTGCGTCAATTCCATGTTCATGTTCGTATATTATTAGAGGTGAGTTTCCAGTTTCAATTGCTCTTGCTCTTATTTTTGAAGCAACATATATCCATGAGTTTACATCTGCCTGGTGAATCATTAGTCCAGGGTCTGCACCAAGGTGATATCCGTCTGGACCGATTCCATTGTCAATGGGGATGATGCGAACTGAGCCTATTTCTCCTGGAAATGTGTTGTGAAGAGCTTTTGATTTGCAGTGTGTAAATGTTGCAATTCCGCATCTTCTTGGCAGGTAAGTTGAAGCAATCATCACGTCGTATCTCATAAAATTTCACTTTGTTGAATCTTTATAAAAATATGTGTTTTTGATAACTGGTATTTTGTAAGAACAGAGGGGTTTTATAAAACTTGGATGTTTATTTATTATATGTTAGGAGGGAAATTTACTTGCTGGTTTCTAGGAGTGTTTGTTGTTGTTTTAGTGGTTTTGCTTTTTATTTTTATGGGTGTTTCTTTTAATGGTGTGGATGGGGGAGCTAGCTCTGTTGTGTGGGCTGCTTTGATTGTGGTTTTTTTGTTAGTTTGTGTAATTGTTATATCTTTGTTTTTTAATTACCTGAAGGATAAGTTGTGAGAGGGGAGATAATGGGTATACGAAAATTAGTTCATCTATCTTATTGATTGGTTATTCAGGGAAAATAGTCTGATAATTAAACATTTGCATAATTCTGGCGTTGTCCGGAATAACAGAAAACATCGTGATTTCATTTTCCCACTAACTCGACTGTCGTTGATACCCACCCTAACCACCCCACCACGCCGCCCCTAAATTTAGTGAAATCACTCTATTCCGGACAACGCCCATAATTCTGATAACAATGATACAGAAAAGCTTTGTGCGTGGAAGGGTTGTATTTATGTTTTGTAGAGCAAGTTAATTAATAACTGTAAACTACAATGAGAGGGAATCCGCAAAATATAAGTAATTCAAGAATTTGTGATTATTATATGGAAATTAATCAAAAAGAATTTGAAACTTTGTGGAATATAGAAAAATCTTGGCAATCAGATCCGATTAAGGCTTCTGATGAAACCCCTGAAAGTATCAAAAAATATCTGAAGATTTTTCTTAGATTAGATGAATTTGGTTTTATTAAGGTAGAAATTAGAGATAATCAAATTTATGGTGTTGTAACAACAGAAAAAGGTAAACAAATTCTTGAAGACAAAAAATATGACTCTTGGATTCCCGAGTAACATTGCATAGCAGGGATTAGTAAGCTTTATAAACGGATTTATTTATAAAAAGATGTTCGGGTAGGATAATGGTTAAATCAAAATCTAAAAAGTCAAATTTAAAGATTCAGAATATTGTCGCGACTACTTCTTTGGGGAAGCCGGTTTCTTTGACGAAGTTGGCGAGAACACACAGTAATACTGAGTATAACCCTGAACAGTTTCCAGGATTGGTTTTGAGAATTCAGCAGCCAAAGTCTGCAGTCTTGGTTTTTTCTTCGGGGAATCTGGTCTGCACAGGGACAAAAAGTGTATCACAGGTCAGAGAGGTCATTGAACAAGTCATAAAGCAAATTGGTAAGATTGGCATTAAAATTACAGACAAGCCAAGGATAACTGTCCAGAACATCGTGGCAAGCGGGAGTATTGACCTGAATTTGAACTTGAATATGTTGGCTTTGCAGTTGGAGAATACAGAATACGAACCAGAGCAATTTCCAGGGCTGGTGTATAAGTTAGTTGATCCTCCGGCTACGTTTTTGTTGTTTTCTAATGGAAAGTTGGTTTGTACCGGGACGAAGGACAAGAAACAGCTTGAGGAAAGCATGAAACAATTGAATAAGAATGTCAAGGAAGCTGTTAAGAAGTAGTCCACTACAATGTAAGGTGAACTTTTTTAACTAAATATAGTGATATGTTCATTAACCCCCATAAAACAGATTCATTATTAATCTGGATGAGGTTGGGAAGAGGATTAGAATTTATTTGTTAAGTAGATTTACCTTAAGTGATTATCCTTTCATATCAGAAATTCCGAGCAGGATGAAGAGAACGCCAATCATTACGATAAACCAGAAAACTCCGCCTTTAAGGAATTCCCATGCAGCATGCTTGAAGTTCCAAAATTCGCCCCACCAAATCGCGGAGTACCATGCTACCCAGATTGCTGCAATTACAAAAATCAAGCCGAGTAAGAGTTCTGCCCATTTGTTCATGTATGTTATTTGTGGCCAGGGTATTTAAAGATTTTTGTTGTTTTGTTATTATTTAGAGGGGTGAAAAATTTGGAAGAAGATTTTTATAGAAGAAAGTTATTTCTTTTTTATGTTAGAGATTCCTTTAATGTATGTTCAAGTTCATGAGAGCGATAGGGTGGGGGATGTTAACCTGGGTGTGGCTAAATTAGCTTATTATCCTTTTAATGATACTCCCGAAAGATTCAGGAATGATCGCATAACACCAAGAGGTATTTTGTTTTTAAGTGGACCAGGCTATTTGGTAAAAAGAGATTACTTTTGTTCTTTGGATTGTGCTAAAAGAGTTAGAGATCTTGAAGAAGCTCCGGATTTAGTAAAATTAACTCCTGGACAAATTGGAAAAATAAGACTTCACGATGCAATAAGGGGAAGTTCAAGATAATTTTTGTGATAATAGTTTTATTTTATTACTATTGTTTGATGAAATTTTTTATAATAAATTTATATATCCTTTTACAGTTTGTTTTGTATGGATTTATCTTTTAAAGACCAAAAGGCAAGAAGAATGGTTTGTTTACCATTAGATGGACTTGCTACTGTTTATGATGTCAGTGCTAGAGTTCAAGAACTGAGCCCCGTAGTTGGTTTATTCAAAATTGGTAAAGAGACATTTACAAGATTTGGGCCAGAAGCTGTAAGGGTTGTGCAGAGCTATGGTGCGGATGTTTTTCTCGATTTAAAATATCATGACATTCCGAATACTGTTAGAGGGGCTGCAGATGCTGCAACTCAACTGGGGGTTAGAATGTTTAACGTGCATGCTTCGGGTGGATTGGAAATGATGCAAGCGGCTGTTGAAGGAGCAAGAAATGGAGCGGAAAAATATAAAGTAGAAGTTCCTAAAATAATTGCTGTAACAGTTTTGACAAGTATTGATCAAAAAATGCTGAATAATCAGTTAAGAGTTCCTGGAAAAGTTGAAGAACAAGTTTACATCAAGCCCAATTGGCATATCAAGCAGGATTAAATGGAATCGTTTGTTCTGCAGCAGATCTTTATGCAGTTAGGAGCAAACTCCCGAATGATTTTATGTATATTACTCCTGGAATAAAAGGAACAAGAACTCCTGCTGGAGCAGATCAAAAAAGAGTTTTTAGCCCAGGAAATGCAGTTCAGGATGGTTCAAGTGTTTTGGTTATAGGAAGAGCTATAACTGACTTAAAAACTCCACAGGAGAGAGTTCAGGCAGGGTACGAAATATTAGAAGATATGGCTAGGCATTTATAATTCTAGACGAAAGTTAAATTCAGAAATGACTTCAAGTTGATTTGAAGCTTTCATAGAGTTTATAAGTCTGATTTTGTTTTGTTTTTGATTAGATTGGGAAAATGGCAAATAGCTCGATAATGATTGATTTAGATGATGTAAGAAGCGAGAGAATAGCAGAAGTTTTATCTAATAAAACATCTAAGAAAGTTTTGCAGGCTTTGGCTGAGGGAGAAAAATCTGCGAGCGATATTGCTGGTGTTTTGAATCTACCATTAAATACAGTGACTTATAATCTAAAGAAATTAACAGAGGTTGATTTGCCTTATGAGGGGTATGGGCATTTTGTGGGTGGTGGGGGTGTCGTGCCTACGCCGATGATTGATGATGTGTTTGTTGAGTAAAATTTATATATCTTGATTTGTATTGAGAGAGATGGAAAAAAAGTGGTTGGTTGTTTTTTTAGTGGTATTGTTGCTTTTATCTTCAGTTGTATTGGTTTTTAGTGATGTTGAGGAAGATTCTTTTCTTGGAGAGGTTAAGAGTTATTTGGTTTCTGATGAATTACAAACTTCTCCGGAAATTAAAAGTGATAAATCAAGTAATGAAGTAAAAGAAGAAACTCATTTATCACAATACGAAGAATATCTTTATCCCTCTTCTTTTTTTCAACAGGAAACAAGAGAAGATATTTTTCCCTATGGTGAACCTGCCCTGCCTTCTCATTTCTCACAAACAAGATTAAGGGATAATGTACTAATCGATAATAGATTCCAAGAACAGCAATTTAATGGTTATATTGTTAGATTAAAGGAAGAACCTT
>JAHITZ010000055.1 GCA_018817405.1 Nanobdellota archaeon | reverse complement strand
GGGAATAGTGATTTTGAGCGGGCTTATGATTACGTCGAAAATCAACAGATGCACCACGCGTAAAACGAAAGGACGCCCAGTTCCGAACGAAGTGAGGAATTGACGCTTCGCGTCAACCCTTTAGGGCTGGGAGGATGTCACTAGCGAACAATTTCAGACTTTTTCAATAGAGATAGTACTTTAGAAACTTCTAAAAAGGATTGAATTTTGTTTAAAATAAGACACTGTAAAAAACCTTATCGGTTTCCACCAAGAACCTTTGCTCCTCGTGATGCTTCGCATCCCGGGAACTTTAACTCTTACGAGATTGAAGTAATACTGCTCAGGGGATGGTGTTGTGCTGTGTTTTGTTGTTAAGCCCCCATAGTTAAGTGGATATAACAGTTCGTTGCGGTCGAACAGTCCGGAGTTCAATTCTTCGTGGGGGCATTGTTGCGAACCTTCAGGAGGTCATTCGAAGGATATTTGGATAGAAAAGAAAATGAAAAAAAAGATAAATACTTCGACGTGGATGCTGGTTTTTGTGAACTTAGTTGCGATTGGGCTTGTTGTTTTTGAAAAATGGTCTTTGCTGACTTTGATGTTTGTTTATTTTGTGCAGAGTTTGATAATTGGTTTTTTTAACATTTTTAGGATTTTTAGTTTGAAGAAAAATGTTTTGAGAGTGAAGGTTTTTGCTGCGGTGTTTTTTATTTTGATTTTTTATGGAGTACATTTTTATCTTTGGGGTTTTTTAGAGGATTACGATTTTTTTGAATGGAGAGGAGTTTTGTTGGGAAGTGGATTGTTTTTTGTTAATCATTTGTTTTCTTTTTGGAAGCATCGGGCTGAGAAGGATAAGAGAGATTTTGTTGGAGTGATGCTTTTTCCTTTTGTAAGGGTTTGGCCGATGTTTTTGGCGGTGATTTTTTTAGCGTTTTGTGGAGACGTGGTTTTGTGGATTGTGGTTTTTGGGGTTTTGAAGAGTATTGTAGATGTAGCGATGCATTTTGTTGAGCATTCTTGATTATTTGGAGAAGATAACACAGAAAGTTTTAATTAAAATTGTGTTGTGCAGAGACTGATTATTCTTGATTTTTGAGGATTCCTTTGTATTAGGCAGAACTTTCACATTCTTGACAATGTTTGAAGGAACATTGATTTTGATGATGTAAAATTCAAAGAGAGTTTGTCTTTTTTATTCCCCTTTGGGTTTAATACCCTGATGCTTGCTGCAACTGGGATATCGAAGGCTTAGGAAATCTCTTTATTTTAATTTTTGATGTCAAGATGCTTGCGATAACTCCACACTTAAGTGTGGAGTTATCATCTTGAGCATCCAAAAACGAGCGCCATCAAACCGCATCTTTTAATGTGCTGTGGCGCTCGTTTTTTTGATATTCATTCGACTTCGGACAAGGCCCCTTCTGCCATAGTTTTATAAAATGAATTATCTAGTAGGGGGCTATGAGTTGGATGACTTACATTGGTTTAGCTGCTGCGACAATAACTACTATTTCCCATACCCCCCAGGTGATTAAGAGTTGGAAAACGAAAAAGACAAAGGATGTTTCTCTTTTGATGTATATCGCTTTGGCTACAGGTGTTTTTCTTTGGCTGCTTTATGGGGTTTTAATTAAAGATTTGCCATTAATCTTAGCAAATAGCATTACTTTTATTTTTACTTTTTCTACGTTGGTGCTAAAGATAAAATATGGTTAGTTACCCTTCATCCCTGACGCCGGCTTCTGTAAGCCAGAATTGGCACTCGTTTTCTGGAAGATTTGGGGAGTCTATGAGTTTTGCTACGCGAGAGCCGGCTTTTCCACGGCGGAAGTACATTCTGTATGTTGATGCGTGCCCTAAAATGTGCCCCCCAATTGCTGTTGTTGGGTCGCCGAACATTACTGCGGGATTTGCCATGACCTGATTTGTTACGAAAACTGCGAGGTTGTGCTGGTCTGCCATTTTCATTAAATTGTGAAGATAGCGATTTAATTTTTGTTGGCGATCTGCTAACTGGCCCCTGCCTGCAAATTCTGCTCTAAAGTGGGCTGTGAGAGAATCAATAATAACAAGCCTTATTGGTTCGCCATCCCTGATCATTTCATTGATTTTGTCTAATAATAAAATTTGATGGTCTGAGTTAAAAGCTCTTGCTACTAAAATGTTTTTGAGAACTTTTTCAGGGTTGGCTCCTATGGCTTCTGCTATTTGTCTGATTCTTTCTGGGCGGAATGTGGATTCTGTGTCTATGTAGACTGTTTTGCCTTCTACGCCGCCCTTGTCTTTTGGGAGTTGGGTGTTTACTGCAAGAGTTAAAGCGAGCTGGGTTTTACCAGAACCAAAAGCACCGTAGGCTTCTGTTATTGAACCGGTTTCAACACCTTTGCCGCCGAGTAAATCGTTGAGAGATTGGGCGCCGGTTGTGATGAATTGTACGTTTTCTCTTTTTTTCGCGAATTCATCGCCAGAGACAAAGCCGAGGTTCATCATTGACCTTGCGGCCTGAATTGCTTTTCTTGCAACTGCTTCGCCAACGCCAGCCATTTCAGATAAGGCCGGAGGGGACATTACTGCGAGACCCATTAGGTCGTAAACCCCTGCTGCTTCTAATTTTGCTGCTATGCCTGGGCCAATGCCAGGAACATCTGTGAGTTTTTTTTCTTCTTCTTCCGTGGGGATTTCCTCTTTTTCTTTTGGCATGTTGTTTTATGATTGGGGAAGTTTAAAAGATTTTATGTTGTGGAGGAGGAGGGTTTTGTGGAGATAGTGCGTTTAAGCTTTAGCCTCTAATTCTTGACGTGGTTCATTATCTGCGAATTTCACATTTCTAAGTCTTTTCCCAAGTTCAACAAGAATCTGGCCGTTTTCTTCGATCCAACTCGCGTATTCCTTAATTTCTCCACTAATATCCATGTCTGCATCATTACTAATTGCTTCTGTGACTCTGTATCCTCTTTTTGTTAATTCCTCATAGGCTTCAGCAATGAGAGCTAGTGAGTCAAGATCGTAGGGACATCTGTGCCCATAAATTAATCGTATTGTATGATCTGCTAGAATACTTCCGCAGCGCACTTTTCCATTAGTCCGGTCTATGAAAAATCCTAAAGAGGCTTGGTCGAATTCTAATCCTCTGGTTGCTTCATTAACGCCCCTAACAAATTCTTCTAATGTTTCTTCTGTCATAGAAAAACGGTCAAATTGGGTGTTATAAGATTTATCTCCCCTGTTGGGGGGAGAGATTAGAAAGATTTAAATAATGAGGAAGAGATTTTTTATCATGGGTGGGAAAATTGAATCTGTGCTTCGGAAGCTTGGACTTAGCGAGGGAGAGGTTAAAGTTTATTTGGCTCTTGTTGAGTTTGATAGTGTTACAGTCGGGCCAATAATCAGGAAGTCGAGAGTTTCAAGTTCTAAGGTTTATGATATTTTGGATAAATTAATCCAGAAATGTCTTGTGAAGTATTCTATTCGAGAGAAGACGAAGTATTTTCAGGCGGCGCAGCCGGTTTCGCTGAGAGATTATGTTGAGAGCAAGGAGGATGAGTTGACCGGGATAAAATCTGATTTGAACGAGGTGATTGATAAGATCAAAGGGCTTGGAGGGGGGTTGGAGAAAGAGGAGGCGAGGATCTACAAAGGGTATAAGGGAATTCGGACAGGTATGTTTGAAGCTGTGGGGAGCATTCCGGCTGGGGGAGAGTATTACTTTTTTTCAACTGGTTATGGTGGGGACCCTTATTTGAAGCAGTTTTTTAGAAATTTGGCGGAGGAGTTGAGAAAGAGGAAAATCAAGATAAGAGGATTGGCGAATGTGAAGGAGAAGAAGTTGTTTAGAATTTATTATGAAAAAATTGGATATAACATGAAGTATGTTGGATTTTCTTGGCCGTCTGATATAACGATTGCTGGAAAGTATTTGATTATTTTTGTTTGGGATAAGAAAGAACCTGTGATTTATATGATCCAGAGCAAGCCTTTGGTTGAATCTTATTCCTCTTTTTTTAAGGAGATGTGGAACAAGAGTTAGGCCTTAGCCTCCAACTCCTTCACCAACTCCTCAGGATTAACGTCCTCAATGCCTTGGATTGTAAGTTCATTTGTGTTTGAAAATGTGTTTGTCCTGATTTGGCCTGTGAAGAATTTTTCTTCGCCAAGCAGAGAGGGCTTTTTTTCGTTGTATTTCTCTATTGAAAAAATCTCTTCATCTATTAGGCCTAACTTTTTAATCTCATCGCCGAAAATTACTGAACGCATAGTTTCAGTGCCGTCATCTATTGTGATGTTCAAGAGGGCGCGTTTTTTTGGCTGTAAACCATTGTTTTTGTCTTCTTCTGTGAATTTTTTCCCTGTTTCAGGGTTGACTTCAAAGTAGCGTGGTTCGAAGGCATTTACAATGAAAGCGCGAGTTTTTAGGTTTTGGCCTGCTTGCACGTCTTTAAGTTTTTTCTCAGCGAGAACTCTTTCTGTGACAACTTTCCCTATCTTTTCTTTGCTTGGTTTGATGTCTGCGAATGATGAGAGATGCAGTTCACTATTGCGTATGTAGCCGCTGGAGATTTCAACTATAGAATTTTCTTTGATTTCTCCTTTTTCTACTAGTGCAATGTGGTTTGTGTCCCATAATGCTACGCGAATGTTTGAAGTTTCATCTGCTAGAGTGAAAGAAGCGACTTTTCCCTGTTTGTTGTTTTTGTTAAATTCTCTTACAGGATTTAATTTTATTACCTTCCCAATGACATTGGCTCTTTTCATTCCGTCTACTAGTTCTGAAATTTTCATTCTTTCCTGGTCAAAGTTGATGCCGAGCTCAGCAGCAACAATTTGGGCTGCGCCTTCTTTTGAAATTAGGCCTGAGAGTTTTGCTTTTTTCGCTTCTACTTTGCGTTCGATTTCTTCGGTTTCTAGGTTTGAAGAACGAGAAATTCTTTCTATCAACTGGGAGTAGTTATCCATATAACTTTTTAGAATAGGAGTTTTATAAAGATTTATGAAGTAACAGTCTTACTATCCACCAAAATTATAACAGTAGAATAGTTCAATTAATTCAGATATGAAGGCAGAAAGATGTGAACTATCTTAATCCTTGTGAGATTGGTTTTGTTGTAATTATCTGTGTGGTATTGGTGGGATGACTGAGTGTGGGAGATAAATAATTTTATAAACCCATTTTGTTAGAGTTGGGAATGAGTATTGTAGCGATAATTGTTAAGATAATGCCTGATTCGCCAGAGCAGGATTTGGAGAAGATTAAATCTTCTGCTAAGGGAATTTTAGAAAGCGAAGGGGCGCAAAATATTTCATTTGAAGAGAGGCATATTGCTTTTGGGTTGAAGGCAGTGATGATTAAGTTTGCTTGGCCAGAGGAGAAGGACGGTTCTGTTTATGAGGATAAGTTGTCTGCGATAGAAGGAGTTTCTAGTGCAACGACTGCAGATTATAGAAGGGCTTTTGGATAATTATAAAAACAAGCTTTTTCTTTCTAAAATATGACACTTACACAAGAACAAGTTGCAGAGTTGAAGAGGCAGTTAAGTGAGCAGATAAATAATTTGCCACCAGAGCAGAGAGAGCAGGCGCAGCATCAGATTGATAATATGAATGCAGAGGCATTGGAGGCGATGTTGAAGCAACAGCAGGCGCAGCAGAGGGCTTCCCCTGATAGACAGCAACCTGCCCGCCCTCCCGAAACACAAAAGGGAATATTTAGAATGATTGTCGATGGAGATGTTCCTTCGAAGAAGTTGGATGAAAACAAAGAGGCAGTTGGAGTTGTTTCGAAAAGAGCGGTGAGCAAGGGGCATGTGCTTGTGATTCCTAAAAAAGCTGTTGAAGATTCTAGGAATTTGCCTGCCGGAGCTTTGAGTTTGGCAAAAAAGATCGCAAGGAAAATGGCTTTGAAGCTGAAAGCTTCTAGTACTGAAATACAAACTTCCAGTGCTTTTGGAGAGACAATTGTAAATGTTATCCCTGTTTATGATAAGCCGGTCAATGCGAATTCAGAAGCTTATGAATCTAGTGAAGAAGAAATGACTGGAGTTTATGATTTATTTAGAGTTGTGAAGAAACCAAAGATAGAAAAGATTAAGATAAAAAAGAAAAAGCAAGAGGAAGTTTTGAAGTTGAAGAGAAGGGTGCCTTGAGTGATTTTCGACAGATAGAAATCCTAATAAAACAATTTGGTTGTTTTTTAGAGAGATAGTTAAACTTAATTAAAATTTCTTCATAAGCCAAACAAAGATAACAAAGCAGAGAGTTTTGGCAGGAAAAAGATGAGGATAATTAAAGTAAGTAGAAAAGCGGGGACAAAAGGTATGCCTTGTTTTATTTTCACAGAGATTTTGTGTTTTTTTAGGAGTTTGATGTCTTGAAGAGAAAGGCCATGGACTGTTTTCTTTATTGTTTTATTCCCAACTTTTACATTTTTCTCAAGCCAGTCGCCTTCTGTTAGTTTTTCTGGAGGAGTTAGGGAGATCATGCACAGGTCTAGGGATTTTGTGTAAAGCCAGAGCCATGGGAAAACTACAAGGATGAAGAAAAGAGACCAGAATACGAATAGATTAAACAAAGAACCAGTTAAGAATAGAAGCACCAAGATAATAAATAGTGCTGGGGTGATTATTAATAATTTTTTCCATTTGTTTACTAATTTGGTGAGCTCTTTAATAAATTTTTCTTTGTTTTTTATTATAATAAAGAAACTGTAGATTAAACTGTAAACTGCTCCGATTAGGAAGAGAGAGAAAAGAAAACACAAGGTTAGAGAAACCAGGCTGAAGTAACTTGAGTAAGGAAGAATTGCTCCGAAGCCCATGAGAAGTTTTGCGTCGCCGCCTGCAAACGCTCTTGAGTAGTAAAATATGTGGGCGAGGGCGAAGAAAATTATAAAACCGAACAAACCGAGAAGGAAAAAGTCTATGTTTTTTGTGAATGCTGCGAAAAATGCACTGTAGGAGAGGCCAATTGCTATTAGTGAGAAGTTGAGCCAGTTTGCGACTTCTCGTGTTTTTATGTCTTGGACTGTTGCGAATAATGTCCAGATCAACGCCAAGGCGAAAAGGAAGTAATGTTGTTGCATTTTTTGTTTTGTGAAATTATTCTGCTTCCCACCCGCTCACTCTGCCAGTCGAAAAACTGCGCTTAACTTTGTTCGCACAGTTTTTCGCAATTATTTGCAAAATAATTCATCTCTTTTTTGTGAGAGTATGTGGAGAGGAGGATGTTTAAATGTTTTTGTTTGATGGGAAGGAAAGGTATTTTGGGGATTGATAATTTAAGATACAACTTGTTTTAGCAAAAGAAATTAATTATTGAAGAGACTTGTTCTATGAATAGATAAAAGCAATACGCGTTTTCTAAGTTCCTTGTTTGGCTCTTTGTTCGGCACTTTTTACAAACTTTCTGATCTCTTCAACACCAATCACGTCAACTGGTAATCCTGGCCCACTGAGGATGGGGTGAGGGTGATCAGAACAAGGGTCCTGGGATATTTCAGGATGGTTTGCCAACGCTTCACAGGCTTTTTGATACTCCCTAGTATTCCCTCCCCTATAAAGACGCAAATATTCCATATCAACTGCCGTATTAAAGTCCCGCAAGAAATCCCGTTGCTTTAGCTGTGGGATGAATTGCGGCAATCTTTTTCTATTTTGATTAATATAAAAAAGTGAGCGAGTCGTCGCTCACTGTATCTACAAACATAGTGAGAACTGACTTGTTCTAAAT
>JAHITZ010000054.1 GCA_018817405.1 Nanobdellota archaeon | reverse complement strand
TAAATAATCTTTCTCTGTATCCTCTTGATTCTTGATGCCACCTTGTGTCTGGAAAGGGGTCCCCCAAGGCCACTGAGGGTAAAGACATTGCCATTTCAATCATTGATCCAATCATTAAAGTTGGAGATATCAACATTATTTAAAGATTTAGTAATCAGGCTTTTTTTCTTTTTTCTATTTTTTTATGTTTTTCTGTAAGATTTTTCACATAATCAGCATGGGCTGTTCTGTCTATGACTTTTTCTATCTTCCAGAGATTCTTGTCTTTTAGTTTTTCTACTTTTATTCTGCCTATTGATTTTCTATGCAGTTCCTCTGAAATTAAAACCTCTGATGTTGACTGCTCTGAAATTCTTTTTGCAGAGGAGATTATGTTATTGAGGGACATAAACTTGAACTTTCCTTCTTTTGATTCTACAATTAGAGTTCCAGAATTTACACCGATTCCGTATTTTATTTTTACAGGATGTCTTCTATTGTGAGAATTCAAAATTCTTTCTATGCTTCGTGCAGTCAGTATTGCCTTGAGGGAGTTATCCTTTTGTTTGGTTAAGACAGGGGCAAATATCATTATTCTGTAATCACTGTCGGAGTAAATTTTTGCTCCAGCCTCTTTTGCCTTCCACAAAGCAGAGTCAATTGATTTTGTTGCTTCTGAGTTTTTGTTTAAGTCAAGGATGTTTTTAAGCTTCAGAGAAACAATTGCAGATTCTTGTTTTTCACCTTTATCAATCATGCTTGAATCTTGTTTCGTGTCTTTCTGAGCACCTGCGATTGTTTGGTCCATTTTCTTAAGAGGTGAATGTGAGGTTCCTAACAATGCTCTCTTTCTTGAAATTCTTTTGTAGATGTAAACTACTATCAACGCGATTATCAATATGAGAATTAGGCCAATAAGAATTACAAAACTGTTCCCAAATAAACTGCTTCCAATATCCTGCACAGAAATTGCCTTGCCTGTTAAAAAAGTTGTACCCAGGTCTTGTTTTTGTGATCCTTCCCCTACTTCTACCTTGTATTCTCCATCAGGGGCAAGTAACTTGAATTTTTTAGATTCTTCAACAGCTAAATCCCCTATGTCTTTGATTTCATTGATTCCTCCAATAGAAATTTCTACTGGCCCGTTATAGGGGATGTTTCCTATGTTTTCCACAATCAATGTGTTGTTTTCCAGAGTAAAGGAAAGGTCCATTAGTTCTTCAACAAGAAATTCTTTTTTTGTTTCTAAGTCATCTATTCTGGCTTCTATTCCCCAATAGCCTGGAGGAGAGTTATATTCCAAATGGACTGTGTTTGTTTCTCCTGCCTTGACTATCTTTCTTTCTAACACCTCTCCATTTGGTTTGTAGACTGTGATGGAAACATCTGCTTCTGCGCGTTCTCTTGCTTGATCGTAGAGTAGGACATTATAAGTTAATTCTTCTTTTGGAGAAACTGATTGGTCGTTTAAGGCTATATCTATTTCTTTAATTATTTGTTTTATTCTGATTATGCTAGTTGCTTCTCCTTCGTTCAGCACTTCTTCAAATGCATCTTTTTCATATGCTCTGGCAGTCATGGTATAGCTGCCTGAGGGTGCGTTTTCTGAAATTGTAAAGTTGAAGTCAAATTCCCCTTCTGTTACAGGACCTATAAGACTGGATTCAATTCCTGGGGTGGACACTTCTACAAACCCTTTCAAAAGTTCTCCATTTGCTTTTTCAGCTTGACCGTGAACATTCACGATTTGTCCTGGGCTGAAAAGAATTCCTTGTATGCTGAGCGTAACCCTGATAATTCCTGTTACTTCAAATTTTTGACTAGAGACTTCTTCTCCGCCATATTCTAATTTTATAAAACAATCTCCTTCAACACCTGATGTAAGGAAGTTGTCAAGGTTTGTTGAGATTATTATTTCTTTTTCTTCTCCAGCCATGACACTGTGGGGGCTTTTGTAAAGTTCAATTTCATGTCCAGAACAAATAAGTTTTGCTATGAGAAAATTGCTGACATATGTGTTCGGGCTTATTTTTATTGAAATTTCAAATTCGTCTCCTAGATTGTAAAGGGATTTTGTCTGGCCAAGGAGAAGTTCTGCAGAAACCACTTGGATGGAGAAGAAGATTAGGAATAGAATGAACACCCCTTTTGTTGTAATTCTCATAGAGATTAGAGAGAGAGTAGATATATAAATTTGTTGTTGGTTAGTTTTATAAACATTTGATACAATTAACTCTTATGAAAAAAGAAACATTTAAAGTAACACCGTGGGAAGTGAAAGGGGATGTTGATTATACTCAGTTGGTTAAAGAATTTGGGGTTTCCAGGCTGAGTGATAAATTGTTGAAGAGGATTGAAAAGCATGCTGGAGAACTGCATCTGATGCTTCGGCGCGGAGTGTTTTTTGCGCATAGGGATTTGGATTGGCTGCTAGATGAATATGAAAAAGGGAATAAGTTTTTTCTTTATACTGGGTGCGGGCCGTCGGGTGGGATTCATCTCGGGCATGTGGGGACGTGGCTTTTTACAAAATGGTTGCAGGAAAAGTTTGATTGTGAGTTGTGGTTTCAGTTTACAGATGATGAGAAGTTTTTGTTTAAGGACAAGTCGTATGAGGAGATTCAGAAATGGACTTATGAGAATATGCTGGATGTTGCGGCGTTGGGTTTTAAACCGGGGAAGACGCATTTTATTGTTGATACTCGGCATGCTGGGCTTTTGTATCCGATTGCTGTGAAGTTTGCGAAGAAGATAACTTTTTCGACTGTGAAGGCATCGTTTGGGATGACGAACGAGGATAATATTGGGAAGATTTTTTACACTTCTATGCAGGCTGCGCCAGCTGTTGTGCCTTCGGTCTTGAAGGGAAAGAATGTTCCGTGCTTAATTCCTTTGGGAATTGACCAGGACACGCATTTTCGTGTGGCGAGGGATGTTTATCCGAAGCTGGGTTTTTACAAGCCTGCGATTATGCATTCGGTATTTTGGCCTGCGTTGAAAGGGCCTGAAGGGAAAATGGGTGCTTCGGATGAGAATTCTGCGATTTTTACAACTGACTCGGCTAAAGAAGTTGAGAGGAAGATAAAGAAGTATGCATTTTCTGGCGGGAGGGACACGGTTGAAGAGCATCGTCGTATTGGCGGGAATGTTGATGTTGATGTTGCGTTTCAGTATTTGCGGTTTGGATTTATGGAGGATGATGTTAAGTTGGAAGGAATCAGAAGGGCGTACGAAAACGGAGATATGCTGACTTCGGAATTGAAGTCAATAGCGATTAAGGAGATAAATGAGTTTTTGAAAGAGCATCAGTTAAAGAGGGCGAAGGCGAAGAAAGATGTTGAGAAGTTTTTGTGGAAGGGTTAAGAAAAAATGTTTTATCAATCACCTGGTTGGATGCTGCCAGTTCCCCTAATAAACTTTTTCAATCTGTCTAACAAATCTCCTGTGGGACAAGGGTGGTATGGTTCGCCACAAATACTAGGTGGCTCACCACAAACTCCACACATACGTTGACCATCTTGCCAAAAAGAACATTCTGATCCAGCTGGGTAATTTACCCTTATACATTCTCCTTCGCAAATCTGAACTTCACTACCCTCGCCTCCCCCACCACCAGCTGGCCTCACGCAATCATACCAAAAACACTCTGTACTATATCCACAATCAGATCTAGTATCGCACGTTCCCTCTGCGCAAGGGCTTAATAAAATTGCTTTTTTTGTTATTTTGTAATATACAAAAATTGCTAAGATAACTACCAAGATAATTAAAATAGTTATCCACCACTTTTTGTTCATTGTTATTTTAATTGATTGAAGTTTTTAAGGCTTTCTTTAGGGACTAAATCAATCCGCCGTTTAGTTGTATTTGAGCTTCTAATGTTGCGTCGAGGTCTCCAACTGTTGTGTATGTTTCTCTTTCGCTTCGTGGAATTGAAAGATCTTTAGATTTTCTTAAGTTTTGTGCATTTTCTCTGATTGTTTCAACTGCTTCCTTGTCTTTTTTGTATCTGAATTGTCTGACTCCATAAAGAGATAATGAGGATAAAACCGGCACTGCTACTATTTTTAATCCCAGTTCGAAATAGTTCAAAACTGTTCCAGATCTTTGAAATAATTCAGATGTTATCCCTTCATCTATTCCCATTATTCTTGCTACATGTGCAACTGAATAAATTCCAGCGGCTGTCAAAAGCGCGAGGAGAGATGCTCCTGAAGATGTTCTGAGAATTTCTGTTATAGTTTTGTTTCTATTGAATCTTTTTATTATTCTTCCTCTTTTTTCTTTAGAGTCACATCCTGTTTCTTTAAGATCATGAGAGAAGTGCCAAAGTTTGTTGAAACAATGGATTCTGCTCTCCGGGGAGTATTTTTGTTCTTGTGGGTTCATTTTATTCCTCCTCAAGATATTTAATTATCCCCTTATCAATTCCTTCTGCAACTATTTCAGGATTTTGTGTTAGATATTTTCTATCTCTTTCGTTAGTTAGAAAACCTGACTCGACTAAAACTGCTGGCATGTTTGTGTGTTTTAATACATGGAAATTTGCTGTTTTTAGTCCGTTATATTTTTGTTCGAATCCTGGAATGTTTGCTGTTAATTCTTCAACGAGAGAATCTTGAACTTGTCTTGCTAATTTTATTCCTTGTTTAGTATCTGGATAATGGTAAGTTCTAACTCCTTTTGCGTCTGGATTTGTAAAAGCATTGCAGTGTAAGCTTACAAAAATATCAGCATTTTGTTGATTTGCTAATATCGGTCTTGAGGATAGTGGTGTTTCTGTTTCTGAATCTGTTCTTGTAGATATAATATCATATCCTTTTTGTGCGAGAATTTTTCCTACTCTTTTTGATTGGTCTAAAACTATCTTTTCTTCATATATTTTTTCGTGAACTGCACCAGGGTCGTAAACTCCTTTTTTCCTATTGCCCATACCATGACCTGGATCTAAAACAACTACTTTTTTGCCTGGTTGAGATGTTGGCTCTTCAGATTGTGCAAAAGCTGGAATTGCTGCGCTCACTAGAATTGCTAATCCCTTTCTCATAAAATCTCGTCTTGTTTGTTCAGAGGTCATTTTAATTTAACCCTATTCTTGTTAAAGGATTTGGTCTTTCCCATAATCTTCCGATTGTTATCATCCCAGGGTCTAGACCATATTTGCCTTGTTGGAAAAGGTCTGGTAGAAGAGATATAATCTGTTTAAAATCTACCCGAATGCTTGCTTTTCCTTCTGGTGTAAAAGCAAAAGAAGCTAAATCCCTTGGGTCTTCTTCGCATGCTAACTTTACTTTTAATTCATACAATTCTTCATTAAAACCAGGCAAATGTGTTGCTCTGATGTAAATCTTCTCTCCTGGAAAAAATTCAGTCATTGCTTCTGCTAAATCTTTTACTAATCTTCTTCCGTTAGCGAGCAGGAGTTTGCTTGTTTCCATGAAAATGAGTGAGAAATTCTGTATTTAAATGTTACTGTTTAGTGGTTACGTATTAGAAAAGTTTAAATATTGAGAAAGGGAGAAATATTGTTGAAAGAAATGGAAAAAGCGGAATTGAAGTTATTGTAGATTTAGGTAGCAAGAGTATTGAAATAGACAATGAAAGAATTAATTTGAATGAAGCTCTTGTCGAAGCTTCTTTGAGAGATGAGCCTGAGGGTAACACAGTGGTAATACTCCATTATTCAGAACAAGAGAAAGACGTTGATTTTCATGTTAAAGATGGGGAAAAGATATATAAATTGCTTTCTCAGAGAGAAATCTAAGATGAGTACATTGTTAGTCCGAGTTATGAAAGTGAAGAGTCTGGGAGATATGTGCCTTGTTTGAGTATTGTGGGAGAGATTAAAGCTCAAGTGAGAAATTAATTATTCCTTTTCTTTCAAATAATAAGCATGTCCTGCAAATATTTTTCCTGTTTTGAGGCATTTCCAGATTCCGGCTGCAAGGCGCTTTGCTTTGCCTGTTGGGTGGAACGGGCTGGGTTGGGATTTTCTTTGAGAGGATTCAATAGTGTTAAGCCTGTTTCTGACGTTTCTTCCTGCTCCGCTTGAGAATCTTCCGAATGCTTTGATTTTCTTTTTCTTTGCTGCCATAATCTAGAATTGAGAAAAGAGGTTTTTAAATTATTCTATTTGAACCTTTGCTCGCTTTGCTCGATTTGTTGCTCGTTAACTCGCCTTTGGCAGAGTTACCTCGCTAATAAAATTATTAGTCGGAAAGAGTCTAAACTCTTAATTGTGAATTATTTGGATTAATGACTGATTTTATTGTTATTTCAAAGTGTAAGAATACTTAAAAATCCTTTAGTGTGTTGATTTTTATGCCTAAAGAGAAAAAACTGAACTGGGCGCAACGTTTGAAAGCTCCTGTCGTGAAGTTTCCAAAAGGACTTTTTACATTTTATTTGTCGCATCCTGAAGCAAGCAGGCATTATGTTAGGAAATGGGAATTGGGATTTGAAGAAAGGCATCCTAAGATTGCGCTGGTCAATCCGTTTTATGATTTAGAGAATGAAGATGTTAAGGCGAAGGATGAAGGAAAGAAATTCAAAAAATTTCCTGGGTTTGAATGGAGGATGACGCAGAGAGATTATATTGCAATTGCTTTTTCCCGAGGGATAGTTGCAGTTGTTGATGAGAATTCTGAAAAAAGCATTGGTACAATTATGGAGATAGTGATGGCGCGGACGTTGGCGAAGAATCCGAAGCTTTTGATTTGTACAAATGAGAAATTAAGAACTCATCCGTGGCTTTACACTCATTTTCATAAAATCTACGCTTCGTTTGAAGAGTTTGAAAAAGATGTTGAAAGACAGGTTGCAAGGGTGAAGAAGAAGTGGGGTTTCTGAGGAGAATAAATAATCCCTTGGTTTTTTACTGGCGTTTAGTCTCGGGGGATTCTAGATGTATGTTTTATTAGGGTAGGACATATGTCCCCTCGTTCTACAATGTATGTTCCTTGCAGAACTTTCTCGGTATCTCTTATATAATATTCTATGGGCACACCAAGTATTTTTCTTACTTCAGGAGGAGCATGTGTCAGCCATTTTTTTGCGTAATCTCTAAGTCGCCTTGCTGGTTCTAGTGCTTCGGGTAACTTTCTATCTTTAATAGCATAGAAAGCTTCCCTAGAGAAAGATAGCAAGGAATATAATCTTGCAACAGAAGCCATACTCTTAGCCTGTTCTTCTGATAATGGTTCCTGACTTGTCATGTATTTTGGCGATTTCTTCCTTATTTAAGATTTACTAATTCCGGTTCCCCACGGATTGCCTAAACAATCATCTGATTGTTTCTTTCTAAAATATCTTTTGTAAAATGGATTAATCTCTGGGGGGTTGGTTGTTTATTACATCAACTCAAAAACTCTTTGTAGTTTTCTGTCTTGTCTGGAGTGGGATACTCCTCCACCAGGGCGCACTTAGGAATTTCGTTCTTGTGGTCTCTGACGAATCTCGCTGAACATAAGATGCGGGACTTTTCTTTGTCTAACGTGAAAGTTTCATCTGGGTATTTTTGTTTTAGTTTTTTGATATTTGTGTCTGAGTAAATCGCGCCGCGGAATAACATGCCTGAGTCGGTGATGATGTCTCTTGGTAAAGCTGCGATTTTTGCGTAGTTCTTTAGTCTTTCTGTGAATTGCACTTCATCTTTGAATTGGGCGGAGCAGTAATGGACGCGGACGTGCCATCCACGGGCTTTTTTGATGACGTTTTTTGCTGTTTTTTCACTGCCTTTGATTGTTATAGTGTCTTTGTTTGTTTTCCATTTTTGTTTTGCAAATTCAGAGATTTTTGTTTGTGCTAATTCCAACTCGTTGAGATTAAAAGCGTTGACTTTGTCTTTTGCGTATTTGATTAGTTCTAGAATTTCTTTTTCTTTTTTTGGCAAGGCGGGAACTTCAATAACTGTTTCCATTTTTGTGTCCTTTAGCATGTCAAGTTTTGACCAGAGTGTTTTATCTTCAAGGTCTGGGTGGACGCGGAGTTCGTCAAGACCTGCTTCTTCAAGTTGTTTTATCTTTTCTGGAGTTAGGAGGTCAAGAGAAGTGTAAAGATGAATATGAAAGTCCTTGCCGAATTCTTTTTTCAATGCTTTGATGTATTCGCAAGTTCTTTCGAATCGTGCCAATGGGTCGCCGCCAGTAATGCCTGCGCCTGTTGCGCCCGAGATTTTGACTTCTTCGATTAAATCTTTAATGTCTTTGACTTGGGATTCGTTTGCGAATGTTACATCTTTGTTGAACTTTTCATTTGATAATGGGCAGTAAACGCAAACCCTTGGACAAATTCCTGTTACGAATAAGACGAGCTTCTCGCCCTTGGCGCAACGCTTGCATCCTTCTGTTAGTTCTCCGTGGTGTTTTGATATCATTGTTGAGAAAGAAGAGATTGGTTTAAAAATTATTTCCTTACAGAATCATAAATTTCCTTTAGTAATTCAACCTCGCCTGGGAACATTTTAAGACTGAAGCTATCTTCAAATTTCATTAAGGCTGTTTTTCCTTCCTGAACGTTTATCTTATTAAGGCCAGGCATGGGCGCAGTATACAAAAACCATTCGAGATCCATATTCTTTTCTTCTATTATCTTCTGATGGTGTTTGAAAAATTTGAAGTTAGTTAACTTTATTCCAAGTTCTTCTTTTATTTCTCTTACTAGAGCCTGGTCAGGATTTTCTCCATCTTCGATTTTTCCGCCAAAGAAACCATACTCTTCTCCATGTTGGCTCATAGATTTTCTATCCTGCAACAAGATATTTCCATTAGGATCTATGAATAAAATTACAGAGACTTTTCGTTTTATCATTTTAAATGGGGCTGGGAGGATTTGAACCCCCGTCGCCAGGTCCCAAACCTGGAATCTTAACCAAGCTGGACTACAGCCCCTTAGAAAAATTAGATGAAAAAGGGTTTTAAAGCTTTGCTTAAGAGAAGAGTCTGCCGAGGAGTTTCATTCCGTCTGCAATGAGGAATCCAACTGCGCCGATGATTAGAATTCCAATTGCCGAGACTTTGGAGACTGTTTTGAATTCTAAACTAGTTGGTTTCTTCAGCACGTGCCAGACTCGTTTACTTTGCAGAATGAATGATTTTAATCTTGATGCTAATGCCATGTTTGTTTTAGAGGATAAGGGGTTTTAAGGTTTTCTATTTTTGTTTATAAATATAGAAATCTTTAAAGGGAGAATGTCAGGATATATCAAAGTTTTACATAGAGACATCAGGGTACAAAACGCTCGTGATATTTCCTTCGAAATTTCAAAATCCTTTGTGCAGACAGGGGGGCATCTACGGGGAAGTGAGAAAGCTGTCTTCCTCGAACATATAATGTATTTGCTTGTGAGATTGTTTCAATAACATCTCCGAAATCCAACCTGATTTTTGTCTCTAACAAAGCATCAACAAGACCTGTAATATTATCAGAAGTTAGTATATCACCAACTTGTTGTTTTTTAGGAGAAGCAGCATCATAAATGACCATTGCAACACGATTATGAGATGAATCTTCACATACTCTCTCCCATAACCTAAATCCATAAATTCTATCTTTTCCGTCATGCTTAGTCATAAAAATTTACTTTTTTCCTCCTTTTTAAGTATTATTGTTGTTTGTTTTTTACTCAACAAAATCAATCCCCAATTCTTTCTCAAGTTCTTTTTGGGCAGAGGTTTCAAAGTCGCCGGCGCCTACGATTTGCGAGCTCTTGACTCCGGTGACGATAATTAGAACTTTGATTGCCTTGTCCATATCTGGGGAGATTTGTGCGCCGCTGATAAGTTTTGCTTCTGGTGAGATTTTGTTGCCGATGAGTTCCATGACTTTCTTGTATTCGTCCAGAGACATGTCGTTTCCTCCTGTGATGTTTACTAATGCACCTGTTGCGTTTGTTATATCAACACTTAGCAAGGGATTGTTGATTGCTGCTTCAACTGCGTCTTTGGCGCGGTCTTGGCTGTCAGATTCTCCTATTCCAATTAAAGAAACTCCTCCGTTCATCATGACTGCCTTGACATCTGCAAAGTCTAAGTTGACTAATCCTGACCTGGTGATAAGTTCTGTTATACCTTTAACTGCGTTTGTTAAGATTTCATCTGCAACTTTGAATGCTGTGTGGATTGGCAACTCCGGAGCTATTTCAAGTAGCTTGTCGTTTGGGATAACAATTAAAGTGTCTGTTATTGCTGCAAGTTTTTCCAGGCCGTTTTGTGCGTTTTCAATTCTTTTCTGACCTTCTACTGTGAATGGCAGGGTTACAACGCCGATTGTTAAAGCTCCTGCTTTTTTGGCAATGTCTGCTACAATCGGGCTTGCACCTGTTCCTGTTCCACCTCCAAGACCACAGGTAATGAAAACAAGGTCACATTCTCCCATTTTTTTCTTGATTTCTTGTTCTGATTCTTTAGCTGCCTGCTCTCCAATTTTTGGATTGCTTCCTGCTCCCAAACCAGAAGTCAACTCTCTTCCGATAAGTATTTTAGTATCGACACCAGTGTAAAGCAAGTCCTGGGCATCTGTATTTATAGCAATAATCTCACATCCTTTTATGCCTATTTCTTTCATTCTGCTTACGCAGTTACCGCCGCCTCCTCCACAGCCAATTACTTTTACTCTGGCTGCCTGTTTGTGCAGTAAAGATTCTAGTTCTTCATCAACAGAAGGGGTTTTTGATTCAGATTCTACATATATGTCTGGCATGTTAAAACGAAGTAGGGGTTGTTTTTAAAGATTTATGAACTAAATATTTAACTCTCGTTTCTGACGAAACTTCGAATTTTAAGTTTGTTGTGTTGTTATTCAAAACCATTCTGTAGGCAAAACATCTGAAAGGTCTGTCTTTTTCCAGAGAGGCCATATGATTCTTACTCTGTCGCTTCTTTCACGGTATGGTTTTCCTAATTCTTCTGATTCTGTTGTGATCCTTACTCTACATTTGTGGATTGTTCTACCATCTTTTAAATCAATTGGCCTTGTTATCCTAATTATTACTTCTTCGTAAATAGGATTTTCTTCTGCACCTTCTTCAACATATCCCTTTCTTATCTCCACATAACCACCAACTCTTTCTCAGTCAATTCCGGTCAGGCCTGCCATGAGCCCCCTGTGCACATGCACAGTTTGAGTTATACGTACTCTTGGTCGGTATTCTATTTTTCTTCATCTTAAGGGAATATTTATAATTCTTTTAGGCGAGAGTGCCCCTAATTCAATATCCTATTTAGAATTATCAGTTGCTTCGTTTAGATTTCTTACAAGTTCTCGTGGATTAAGTGTTGCTAAACCAAAAGCCATGAGATTTATGTATTAGGAAACTATTAAAACATTGTTGTTGCAGAATAGATTTGCAGTATCTGTTATTAATTCGGTCGTTACAACATCAAAATTGCTTAAATTGTTTGATAAAATTATTATCCAGAACCAGATTGTTTGAATCTATTTTTTATTGTATCTTTCTAATAAAACTATAAAATGGTTTTTGTGTAATACTGTTGTGAAAAACTTATTTGTTTTCTTCTAGTTTTTCTTCAAGTTTCTTTTCTTCTTTCTTTTCTTCGAACACTAATTCTTTGCCAATGAGTTCCCTGAATTTGTCTTTGTACATGTTTATAACGCCTTCGAAAATCTTTGGTCCTTTTATAACTACTTTTTCATCCTTAACTTCAAACTCTGGGGTAATTCTTAAAAATGTTTTGAGCAAGGCTTCTGATTTTTCTTTAGCGTCTGTGACTTTCCTTACAATTGTAATTTTGTATTTCAGGTCTTTTCCTGCTAGAGGATTGTTAAAATCTGTAATAACTCTTGCTCCTGAAACAGCGATAATTTTAACTAATGAATTGTCTAAAGTGAAAACCATGCCTGGTTGAGGATTCACTTTCTGCTCTGTAAATGATTTCAAAGGAATTGTTTTTATTAGTGTTCTATCTCTTTGACCAAATGCTTCTTTGTAAGGAACTTCAATTTCATATTCTCTGCCTATTTCTTTTCCTTCTAATTGATTATCAAGACCTGGGACTAACATTCCTTGACCCAGAGCAATAATTATTTTTTCGGGCTTTGCTTCTGGGTTTATTTGTTTTAAGTCTTCTTCAATATTGGAATCAAATGGTTTGTCGTTGGCATAACCTGTGAAGAGGATTTCTATGAAGTCGTTTTTCTTTACTTTTTGTTCTTGTGTCATTTTCATGCTTAATTAGTAACTTTTATAAATCTATCTTATTAAGGCAGAGTATGGTTTTGAAAATTATCAATGCGACCGAGGCTAAGACAGGAGCGATGATTTTGGTTGAAAATGAGCCGTACGTTGTGAAATCAAACGACATTTCTAAAACAGGCAAGCACGGGCATGCGAAGTGCAGGATTCTCGCGAACGGGGTTTTTGTTGATAGGAAAAAAGTTATAACTGTGCCGGGTCATGAAAGATTTGATGTGCCTAAGGTTGATAAGAAAAGAGTTCAGGTATTGAATCTTTCTGGGGATGGTGCTTCTGTGATGGACCTTGAAAGCTATGAAACAATTGATGTGCCTATTCATCCTGATGTGAAAGAGCAAGTTCAAGCAGAAAAGCAGGCAGAGGTTTGGGATATTGAGGGGAAGAAAATGGTAATGAGGGTGTTGTAAAATGGGAAGAGATGAATATGGTAATAATGGTGGAGAAGATCCCTTGGAGAGGGCTTACAAGGAAGGACTAGCAGCATGTGGTGAGCCAGCAGATTTTGATAGACAAGTTGAAGAAGCAGAAATGAAAATTATTAATGCGCATATTAGATTAAAGGAGGAAGTTGACTTGATGAGACGCAGATTAGCTTTCATGTTAAACTGAAAATGGCAACTAAAATACCAACAGCGCAGAAAAGAATGTTTCATGATGTTTTTGTATGCAAGAGGTGCAACAAGAAAATTAGGTCGCAGGCTGTAAGAATTATTGCGGGAAAAGTTTCCTGCCCTAAATGTAAAAGTCGTGTTTTCAGACCTATAAGGAAGAAGTAGTTTGAATTGTCATGTTGAGGAGATGTAGAGAGGATGCCATTTATAATTCAATATATATTAATAATGAAACCAAGACATATTTGAATAATGGGTTTTACAGAGCCATGATTTAGGATTTAGATATTAATTCTTGATTGTTTTTTTCTTATTTCTATTTTGGGTTGTATAAATCTTTCTAGCAAGATTTAATAACCCAATTTTCTAATAAATAAAATGGCAGGGTTTGTATTTTATGATTTGGTATTTCTTATATTATCTATCTTATTTGTAATTGTTTTTCTTTCAACGAGAAAGAAGAATTTACAGAGGCAGGGAATTCTTTATCTGTATAAAACACAGCTGGGTGTGAGATTTATTGATGCGTTTGCTAAAAAGTTTGGAAAAGTGCTGAAGCCGTTGCAGTACATTGTTATTGCTTCTGGTTATTTTCTTATGGTTGCGATTGTCTGGCTGATTGCGAAGACAGCTTATCTTTATCTGACAACATCTATATCCAGTATTATAAAAGCTCCTCCTATTGCGCCATTGATTCCGTACTTCCCGAAGATATTTGGTTTGGAGGCTTTCTTCCCGCCGCTTTTCTTTACTTATTTTATTATCGCATTAGGGATAGTTGCTGTATCTCATGAATTTTCTCATGGAATTTTTATGAGGCTCAATAAAATCAGGACTCTTTCTACGGGGTTTGCATTTCTTGGGCCTATTTTAGGTGCTTTTGTAGAGCAAGATGAAAAACAGATGAATAAATCAAAGAAGTTCCCTCAGCTTGCAATCTTGGCAGCAGGAACATTTGCAAATCTTATTCTGGCTTTGTTGTTTTTGGGAGTTTTGGCATTATTTTTTACAAGTGTTTTTTCCCCCGCTGGAGTGAAGTTCAGCACATATGCTATAACAAATGTTGATGTTCCAGATATTTCTATTGTGGGAAACAGTTCAATAGGTGAAGGTTTTGTTGAGGTGAGTGTGAATGGCGAAAAGTATTTTGCTAATTCAGCGGCTTTGCAAAATTCTATTGATAAAGAAGTCCTTACAATATTTGTGTATGACGATTCGCCGGCATTTGGGGTGCAGCTTGAGGGAGCGATAACAGAGATTAATGGGATGAAAGTTAGGGGCGGAGAAGAATTGAGTTCTGTACTGGGGTCTTTTAACCCCGGAGATGAGATTAATGTGAGAACTGCAGTTCTTGACCCTGGGCAGGGAACTGTTGCTGAGACAAAGGAGTATACTCTTGAACTTGGAGAAAGAGAGGGGAATGCTTTTTTGGGCATAGTGTTTATACAAAACAGTGGTGGCGGTTTTAGTGGATTGATTTATAAAACTTTTTCTGAAATTAAAGACCCTTTTATTCATTATGAATCTTGCTGGGGTGATTTTGGGTGGTTTGTTTACTACCTGCTTTGGTGGATTGTTGTTATTAATTTTCTTGTTGCACTGTTTAACATGCTTCCACTTGGCATACTTGACGGAGGGAGGTTCTTTTATCTTACAGTTTGGGGTATAACAAGGAGAGAGTCTATTGGTAAAAAGGCGTATAAGTTTGTGACTTGGTTTATTCTGGCTTTGTTCCTGGTTATGATGGTTAAGTGGGCTTTTGCTTTATTTTGATTTGGGTTGTTGAGAGTGTGGACAATCGTCACCAAAAGGTTTATATAATATAATTATACTGTTTAAACGTGATTGAAATAAAAACTAAATTAAGAAGATGGGGAAATTCATTTGGAGTAATTGTACCTCAAAAGGCAGTTGAACAAACAAAATCTAAGGAAGGCGAAGAAGTTATTGTTTTATTTGGTAAAAAGAAAAACAATGTCCTTAAGGAGATGTTTGGGACGCATAAATTTTCTAAACCAACAGCGCGATTAATGAAAGAGATGGATGAAGAACTGTACGATGACTGAATATATCTTTGATACATATGCAATTATTGAAATAATCAGAGGAAATCCTAATTACAAACCTTATTTAGATGAGGGAATTATAATTAATGATTTTATTTTTTCAGAACTCTGTTATAATTTAATTAAAATAGATTACCCGAAAAAAGAGTACTATCTTGAAAAATATGAGGAATTTATCTCTCAAGTTGATCCTGAAATCATAAAAGAAGCCATGCAATTTAGCTACAAAAATAAAAAGAAGAAAATGTCAATGACAGATTGTGTCTCGTATGTGATGGCTAAAGAGCTGGAAATCAAATTCTTAACAGGAGACAAAGAGTTTGAAAGGTTGAATAATGTCGAGTTTGTGAAGTGATTGCGAGAAGGGTTATTGTGACGTGCTGAGTGTAAGGGTTACAAAAATCTAACTCCACCCTAAAAATCTAAAGAAACTAACTAATAAACTCAACGCCTTTTTTTGTGAAAGCTGTGAATTTTATTCCTACGGGGAGTGTTAGTAACGCGGATATGAGAGCCATGTGTTCTTTTCCAGAGCCGGACGCAATTGACAGGGCGACTTCCATTTCATTTGAAAGTTCTTTTTTTAATTTTTCCCTGATTTCATCCCTGAAGGAGATTAAATCCTTTGAGGGGTCAACATCGACTGATGTGCATTTTGAATTTTGAAAAGGATTTGATGTTTTTTTATCCTTGACAAGAATTACTTTTTCACAATTCATTCTGTTAACCAATGCAGAAATTTGTCCATAGGTTTCGGGGTTGTTTCCTACAAAGGCTATGAGTTTCATTTTTTTCTAAGATTGGATAGATTTATAACTATTGTTGTTCTCTTAAAAAAATGGTAAAAGACCTGCCTTTGAGTGAGATTACATTGAGGAGATATGAAAAGCCGTATGATTCTTCAAAGCGCGAGCTTATTAGGAAAGTTTGTTTAAGTCTTGGTTTGTTGCAGCCGGGAGATTCGAGGGATATTATTGTTGATTTGCTTCTTGCGTTAGAAAATTCAAGATTGCAAAGGGCTTGGTTAAGTTCGTTTGAGATAAGAGACAAAGTTCAAGGAATGAGGAAGGAGCATTCGCTTGAGGAGAAAGGACTTGCAGAGAGCAACATTAGGAGACAACTGAAAAGATTAAGAGATTCTATGTTGGTTGATAAAAAGGAAAATAGATATCGACTTTCTGAGTTTGTGCCGTTGAATGAAATTTTTGAAGCTAAAATTGAAAAGTTCTTGATTCCGCAGACAATTGAGAGGATTAAAGAGTATTTGGGGAAGTTGGGGGATTGAAATGGGTTTCATAATAATAAAGGTTACATATCCTAATGAGAAAGAAGTTAATGATGCTGTTTCTCATCTTCTTCAAAAGAAATTAATTTCTTCTGCAAATTTGTTTCCAATAAAATCAACCTCTCGCTGGACTGGAGAAATTAAAGAAGTTGAAGAGTTTATTGTTCTTCTTAATACAATAAAAGAGAATTGGGAGAAAGTTAAATCTGAAGTTGCGAAGATTCACTCCTACAAGGTTCCTTGTATAACTAGAATTGATGCAGAAGCGAATGAGGAATACGAAGATTGGGTAAATAGCGAGACGAAGTAACTTTTTACATAGGGCTGACTAATAGGCTCCATCCGGAATAGCCCAAATAAAAATTAAACAAAAAATAAGTTTCTGATTATCGCCATTAGAACCCAAAATAATCTTCCGATTAATATTGTATAAAACCACGTGCCAAGCGAATTCTCTCTGTTTTATATATTTCTT
>JAHITZ010000053.1 GCA_018817405.1 Nanobdellota archaeon | reverse complement strand
TTAGAACAAGTCAGTTCTCACCCTGTTTGTAAACACAATGAGCGACGACTCGCTCACTTTTTTATATTCATAAAAATAGAAAAAGATTGCCGCAATTCATCCCACAGCTAAAGCAACGGGATTTCTTGCGGGACTTTAAAAGAAAGACTATGAGCAAACCTAAGGCATGTGTTGTAAGAATCCCACGAATGTGGACTCCAGAGGCGGAGTTACATATCCCGCATGAGAATGGAGAGATAAAATTTGCCTTTCCTCCTTTTGGTCCAGGTGAATATAGGGTCGTTGGACAACAAATTTTAGATGCCGGTTTACAAGTTCCAAATGGAGGCCAGATGGCTTCTTTAGTTCATACTGCTTTTTGTGATCCTGACATGAAAGATGAGCCACAATTCGAGAGAATTAAGCACATAATACGGGGTGGTGACCAGAATTGGTTGTGGATGTATTTGTGCAATTTTGTTACAAAAAAAGGTATTTATGTTTTTCAAGATTCAGAAGTAAGGGGTGGGCAATTAAATCTAACTCAAAGAGATTTAGAGAAAATGCTTAAGGAGGGGCCTGAAATTAAGGGGATAAGATTTAGCGAAGACATACGAGTTAGCTTTGCTCCGAGGGGGAGCTATAGCTTGGTTTTGGCGACAAGCATGCTTTTAGAGGTCATACTGCAAAAGAGTTTGCAAGAGATGGGGTTATTATTGCGAGTTGCGGTGTAGAAGGAGCTAAAAAACTTGGAAGAGCTGTCAAAGTATTCACTAACGGAGAGATTCAAGGGAAAAATGTTGATGAAATTGACGGATTTGAGCCTGGCACAGCTCCCAAAGAATATGAGAGGGACCCTTATCTTTGTACTTCTACACTTAGTGCTACTACTACGGGTGGTGGTTTTCGGTTTAATACCAATTATAGTGGGAGATGCGCTAACGGCTATGCTTTAGGACTATTAGAAGAACCTGGTTTAAGATTAGGAAAAAGTAGGGCTTCTAGTGGAAGTAGAATGAATTCTGTTCCATCTAAAAAAAGGAAACGAAAAAACAGCCCATCCGCGTCTGAAGGTAAATCTTCTGTTAGGAAGAAAGGCACTGGTGGCACTGGTGGCTGGATGGGGCAAGAGGATGATGATTTAGCCGAGGGGGGCATGATGGGAGGTTATATGCCTCATGATCATAACGTTTAGAACATAGAATAATCTGTATTTTTTATTTGATCAAAACCAGTTACAACTATGTTTGATTGTTCAGTTAACTGCAACAAGCTCACTTTTTATTATTATTTCTAAAAGAAAAAGGTACGCGATTCATCCGTCAGCTAAAGCAAACGGATTTTTTGAAATCATAATGGGCAAGGTTGCTTGGTTTATGTTTTATTTGGAAATATTGTTCAGTTCTTTAGCCATATCCTTACTTTTTATCTTTATGTTAGTTGTGAGTAAGCTATTTTGTTTACAATCTCCTCTTTAGAAGGTATTAATCTGGCTAAGAGCAAAGATAGAATCTTATAACATAAAAGAATAAAAATCCTTCTGCATAGGAGAGAAAATGATATTGGACACAAAGCAAGAGCTGAAGAGGGAGGAATTGAGGGTAATTTTGGTTTCTTTACAGAGTGATGCAGAAAGGGTTCCTCCTGTTGGTTTAGTGTATGTTGCGACATATCTGCAAAATAAACTGAAACTCCCTAAAAAAAATATTCGTGTTGTTGATCGTAACTATTTTGATGTGGAAAAAGAAGTGGAAAAATTTAATCCAGATGTTATTGGTATTGGAGCAATGACTATAAATTACCCGGATGCTGTTGATTTTGCTTCAAAAATTAAAAAAAGGAAGGATATTCCAATCATCCTCGGGGGGGTTCATATTTCCACACTGCCAGCTTCTTTAAAAAAATGCTTTGATGTTGGAGTTATTGGAGAAGGTGAAGAAACAATCAGCGAGTTACTTAGTCTTTATTTGAAAAAACGAAAATTTATAAAGAAGGATTTGAAAAAAATAAAAAGCATTGTTTATTTTGAAGGAAATGAAATAAGAAGTACCCTATTAAGAGAACCCATGAAGTTGGATTCACTTCCCCTGCCTGATTTTAAATTTGCTCATCCGAATTATTTTAAAAAAATTGAGGTTCCTGGAGTAGGTGGCACGCGGATAAATTGCTACTTAATTTCTTCCAGGGGTTGCCCTTATCGGTGTGTGTTTTGTTCAACTTCGAGGTTTTGGGGAAAAATGAGACTTCATTCTCCAGAATATACAGCAAGGATAATAGAAAAAAATGTTAAAGAATTTGGTGCAAACCATATAAAAATTTTAGATGATTTATTTACTATCAGCGCTGAAAGAGTAAATCTTATAAAGAGGGAATTGGAGAAAAGAAATCTCCTCGATAAAATTAAAGAAATGGAGGGCACTGTTAGAGCGAATCTTATCAATGACAAACTTTGTAGGGAAATTAAGAATATAAAGCTAAATTTGGTAAATTTTGGTTTTGAATCTGGTTCTGATAAAGTGTTGAAATATTTGAAAGCAGGGACAGTTTCGGTTGAAATGAATAAAAAAGCTATTTTGTTATGCAAAAAATACGGAATAGGGGTTTACGGAAGTTTGATGTATGGTTCTCCCGGAGAGAGTATAGAGGATATGGAGAAAACAAATAGATTTATTGATTTTTGTGTTAAAAACAAAGTAGATAATTTATGGAGTTTTGTAGCAACTCCTTTCCCAGCTACGCCTTTTTGGGAAATTGCGTTGAAGAAAGGAAAAGTCAGTGAGGATATGAATTTCAAACTCTTGGACCACCATTATTCAGGAAGACCTTTTCTTTTGGATGAAAAAATATCTACTCAAGAATTTAGAGACGTCTTTTTCAGAGGGAGAAAAAAATTGAGAAAATTTAAAATTAGCTTGATTAAGAATTTTTTAATTAAAAACCCTTCAAACGCGATTAAGCTATTTCTGAAGGAACCAAGGTATTATGGGTCTAGGGTTTTTAAACAAATATTAAAGCAATGATTGGAAAAACAATATATTTTTATAAGCTTGGAATTTTAGCTACAAATGACTGTCTTATCTGTTGTTATTCCTGCCTATAATGAAGAAAAAACAATTGTGCAGCTTTTAGAATTGGTCAAGAAAGTTAATCTTGAAAAACATTCTGTTAAAAAAGAGATTATTGTAATTAGCGATGGGTCAACAGATAATACTGTGAAATTGGCGAAGAAAGTTAGGGGTGTTAGAGTTATAGAAAAAAATCCAAACCAGGGCAAGGGTGCTGCAGTAAGAACTGGAATTGAGGAAGCCACTGGAGATATTATAATAATACAAGATGCTGATTTGGAATATGACCCTGAAGATTATTATAAAATCATTAAACCAATTATTGATGGGAAGGCAAGGGTGGTTTATGGTTCGCGGTATTTGGGTTTTCCTGAAAAAAAAGGGAACTTGTTGTCTAGAAAACACAAGAAAGCTTATTCAAGAACATATCTCGGTGTGCAAGTCATAACAGCTTTGACTAATCTTCTCTATAGAACTAAAATCACTGATGAGGCCACATGTTACAAGTGCTTTCGTTCAGATGTTATAAAATCCATTAATATTGAGAATGACAGATTTAATTGGGAACCAGAAGTAACAGCAAAGATAGCAAAACAGAATATAAATATTTATGAAGTGCCAATAACCTACAACCCTCGTTCTTACGAGGAAGGTAAGAAGATTGGAGTAAGAGATGGTCTTCAGGCTATCTATGCTCTTATTAAGTACCGATTCAAGAATGGATAAAAACAAAAAAAATTTTGAGGAGATTTCATGCGATTTATGTGGCTCGGATAAATATTCTATTGTGTATGGGGCAGAATATGAAAAAGAGAAAGACCCCGAGCTTGTTGATAAATTTCGGGCTTCTGGAGATGAGCTTCTTATAGACCAGCTTGTTAAATGCTCTCGCTGTGGTTTGATTTACATCAATCCGCGCATAAAATCCGACCTTATTGTAGGGGGGTATTCTGAAGGGTCTGACGAAACATTTGTTTCACAAGCAGATGCGCGAGAGTTGACGTTTCATGGATCAATAAAAGAAATAGAAAAATATTCTCAAACAAATGGGAAAATCTTAGATGTTGGGACTGCTGCAGGTTCTTTTTTGGCTGCAGCAAAAAAAAGGGGATGGGAAGTTTATGGCTGCGAGCCAAATAAATGGCTTGTTGAATGGGGCAATAAACGTTATGGGCTTTCCTTGAAGTCTGGAACCTTATTTGACCAAAAATACGAAGAAGGGTTTTTTGATGTTGTTTCATTATGGGATGTGATTGAACATACTCCTAATCCGTCAGAAGTCCTTAGAGAATGCAACAAGATAATTAGGACTGGTGGAATCTTGGTGATAAATTATCCTGATATTGATAGTTTGGTATCGCGAGCTATGGGAAGGAAATGGCTTTTTCTTAATTCTGTACATCTTTATTATTTTACTAAGAGGACTATGACGGAGATGTTAAAAAAACAAAATTTTGAAGTTATTAAGATAAAACCTTACTTTCAAAAACTTGAAATGGGATATTTATTTTTTAGGGGAGAGTCTGTAAGTAAGATTATTGGTAAAACTGGAGGAACGATTGCTAAAGCACTTAAGATGGAAAAGCGATTGGTTCCGTATTGGTTAGGACAGACTTTTGTTGTGGCGCGAAAAAAATCTGGAGTTGGCAAATGAAAAAATTCACTAATATCTATAAAGTTTTGATTTTCCAATTTCAAATTTGGGAGGAAATTGAAAAATGAAAAAAGTTTTGATTTTAGGAGGAGGAGTTACTGGCTTAAGAATAGCTAAGTATCTACTTGATTCTGGTTATGATGTGACGATTGTTGAAAAAAGCAGCACAGTTGGAGGTATGTCTAAAAGCTTTAGATACAAAGATTTTATTTTGGATTGCGGACCACACAAGTTTTATACGCAGCTTCCTGGAGTGTATGACGACTACAAGGAAATAATTGGCGAAGGGGAGTATCTTATTGTAAAGAAAAAGAACAGTTTGAGACTTTTAGGAAAGTATTTTGATTTTCCTGTAAAGCTAAGTCAACTGATGATTAATATTAACCCTGTTCTTTCTGCGCAAATAATGCTGGATTTTATAAAGGCAAAATTTGTTAAGAAAAAGATTGTGAGTTATGAAGACTATTTTGTTAAAGGATTTGGAGAAAAGGGATATGGTATTTTGTTTAAGGGATTTGCGGAAAAGGTTTGGGGCAACCCAAAAAATATTTCTGAGGAGCTTGCACGAAAACGTTCGCCTGCGAGCAATATTTTTGATGTTATAAAAAGCGCTCTTAAAAAAGATAAAAATGTCAGCGCAGAATCTTTTTATTATCCTAAGAAAGGATGTGGTGTTCTCTGTGAGAATCTTGCTTCTGCTATTGTTGGAAAAAAAGGAAAAATACTGCTTAATGCGGTGCCTCAAAAAATAAATTTGGAAAAAGGCAAGGTTGTTTCGGTTAGTGTTGAAGCTAAAAACAAAACCAAAACTATTCCTTGTGATGTTTTAGTTTCAACAGCTTCAATAGGGGAAATTCCTGGTCTTATTTCTCCCTCGCTTTCTCAGAAAACAATTGATTCTATGAAAAAACTGAAGTACCGGCCGCTTAGAATATGTTTTGTGTTTATCAAAAAGAAAAAAGTACTGGAACATAATTGGGTTTTCTTTCCTGAAAAGGAGTTTTGTTTTAACAGGGTTGCTGAACAAAAAAGTTTTAGCCCTCTTACTTGTCCGGAAGACAAAACTGTGATAACTGCTGAATTGACAGGGAGTGAGGATAGCGAAGCTTACAATTCTCCTGACGAGGATATCAAACCTCTTGTTTTAAAAGATTTGGAAAAAGCAGGCATTATAAAAAAAGAAGATGTTTATGATTTTTTTAGTTTGAAGGCGAAACAAGTCTATCCGGTTTATGAAATTGGATACAGGGAGTATCTTAGTGCTGTGCTTGAACAGTTAGATAAAATAGAAAATCTCTTTAGTGTTGGGAGGCTTGGTTTGTTTAATTACAACAACATTGACCACTGCCTTGATATGGCAAAAGTGGTTTCTGAAATTATTACTAAAAACAAAGGTCGTTCAGAGTGGAAAAAAGCAAGAGATTATTTTGATGGGTATCGGATTGTTGATTAGGTTTTTTATGGATTATTGAAATAATTATACGGAAGAGGTGTGAATGTGGTGGGCAATGAATTAAGCAATTTTGATGTTGTAGTAAAAACGAATCACTAAACGCATGGTGCATTATTGCGCGGATTACCACAAGGCTTATTAATATTACATCACGGGGTTTTTCTATGATAATTAAAATCCTTGGGGCGATAGACCTTGCAGCAGCTTTAGCTTTTTTGATGTTAATATTTGGAGTTGGTGTTTTTACGCAGTATCTTCTTTTTTGTGCGGTTCTTTTGTTTGTTAAAGGATTGTTTATTTTGATGGGGGATGTTTTAAGTGCAGTAGATTTAGTTTCTGCAGTTCTTTTGATATTATCGATTTCGTTTGCTTTACCCTCTGTTTTACTTTGGATTCCTGCATTTTTTCTTCTTGCTAAAGGGGTTGTTAGTTTTGTTTAGAATTTTAATTACCAATATATATATATTAAAATTCTTTTCTTTAGAAGTTAAAATTGGAGAAAAATGAAAGGGGGTGATAAAATGGATAAAAATAAACAACTTTGGACGACGATAGTTGTTGCTGTGATTGCGGCTGTTGTGGCTTCGGTTATTACAGTGAGTGTGATGGGTAATGCTATGTTTAGTCCTGCTTCAAAGATT
>JAHITZ010000052.1 GCA_018817405.1 Nanobdellota archaeon | reverse complement strand
TTAGAACAAGTCAGTTCTCACCCTGTTTGTAAACACAATGAGCGACGACTCGCTCACTTTTTTATATTCATAAAAATAGAAAAAGATTGCCGCAATTCATCCCACAGCTAAAGCAACGGGATTTCTTGCGGGACTTTAAAATGTGCGGTTTGATGGCGCTCGTTTTTTGGATGCTCAAGATGCTAACTCCACACTTAAGTGTGGAGTTTTCGCAAACATCTTGACATAAAATAAAGCGCAAACAGAGCACCAATCCCAGAGAATATAACAAAAAGCTTATGCGCTTGATTATTGTACCTATTATGTGTGCTTCCAACTATAAAGACCAAAAGCAAAACAGCAAGAGATATCAGACCCGTGGCACAACTTGAATCCGAAAAGCGAACCATACGGCCCGTTCTGCACATCCGAGCACCCATTCTTCTGAGTAGGATCAATAATACAAACACCCTCCTCATTTCCAATAGACTTAGAATATGTCAAATACCCAGACAACGCAATTAACAAAACCAACAATACATAAATGACAGTCCTAACTCTTCTCTCTCTCATTGAATACAAAAAAAGAGCAGATTTATAAGAATTTCTTTGAAGTCAATTTCATTAGAAAACGCATGATCCCGCTAAGTAAAATCGGTTTGCGATTTTTCATTCGAACGAGACAAGCTCATCCGAGGGATTCAAACCCAGTGTTACAAAATTACCCCCGGGACCTTTGTTTTATTTTTAAGTTAATCTTATAAATCTCTTACTCCTTTAACTTAGATGTGTCAAGATTTGCATTTACTTTCTCACGAACTAAAGTGGGGAGTTTACGTAAAATGCAAATCTTGATGTATGAAATCTTGGTGACTAATGAATTCGAAAAAGATTACAAAAAGTGTGATAAGTCTATCCGAAACAGAATCAATAAAGAAATTGAGCAATTGAAGACAAATCCTTTTTCTGGGAAGCCGCTTGGATATAATTTCTTTCGGGAAAATAAAGTTGGGAACTACAGAATTTACTATTTGGTTTTTGAGAAGCAAGTAATCGTATTTGTTGTTGCGATTAGTTCAAAGAAAGACCAACAAAAAACTATTGACAAAATAAAGAAACTCCTACCAGATTACAAGAAAGAAATTGAAGACAAATGGGGCGAGAGTTAGCTTTGTTTAGCCTTCTCCCACGACTTGACTCTTCCAGCCTTGATATCCTCAAGCCCTCTGACTAGTTTAACTAATAGTTCTTCGTCTATGTCTGCCTTATTTTTCAAGGTGAAATATTCTTGCTTTGATATTTTCATTGTTTCCATGCTTTTTCTAAGAGGTTGAGGTTTTTATGATTTTTGGTTATGGTGTTTCGAACATAGTGCCATAAAATTACCTCAGAACCTTAGTTAAGAATAGAATTATAAAAAAAGAATTAAGCTCGATTTTGATTATCTGTTGAAGGATTGTATGGTTTACCGTTTAGATAACTAGCTACCCTCAGCCTTCCATCATCTCCAACCTCTGTAATAGTTGTTATCTGATGTCCGGCAGGTCTACTAACCCGTCTGACAAAATTCCCTTCAAGATCAATAGTTAGTTCTTGATAACCATCACTTCCTGCTAATGGTCTGTCTTCACTAGTTGGAGTAACTGCTAACATAGCAATCCCCGCCAACAGGTGTTTCAATTTGGTTCTCATATTCGTTTTTCTTATTTGTAACATCCTTTAAGGTTATAATTTTTACAGAACACTAAACTATATAAACCTTTCTATTTATCACTACTGAAGAAAGACGATGATCCCGCTGGGATTCGAACCCAGGACCTCTGCCTTTCTGATAAGTTTCATCTTTTATCAGAGCAGCGCTCTAACCAGGCTGAGCTACGGGATCGCGCTTAACAGAATTTTAACATAAACTTATTTTATAAAAGTTGTCATCTAAGAGGATTTGTTGAAAAAGTCGAAATCTCCCTATTTATCTTGCAACAAATTACCAAATCTTTTGAGCGATAGCGAAGAAGATTAGGAGTAACAGGGAGTGATGGGAAGGAACAAGATAACTCTAATAAAATACTTTCAACAAGTCTCATCTAAGAAACTTACTCTCTTCCGTCTGACCACCAGCCAAAAACTCCACCAACAACTTGTTCTTCAAAATTGAGTACTTTCTCAACGGAAGATTGATAGGAACAGAGTTTACATAAACTTTCTTATCACCAATTGCTTTTATCTCATAACCATTTTCCAATTTAGAAACAAAAACATCTTCTGCAGAACAAACTCCTGGAGTAAACAACTCATACACAACCCTATCGCTGAATCTTTTAACATTCGCCTTTGCCTTCGCCCTCGGCAGCGAACTAATTTTCTTTAATTGCTCCTCACTGATTTCTCTCTTCACAATTTTTTTCTTCTGCTGTTTCCTAATCGACCTGCCTTGAGCATCAAAAGGCCCTGAAATTTTTATACTAATTCCATTTGGAAACGTTCTGACTTCTGCTCTCTCTAAATCTCTATCAATGTCCTTAACTTGGCTCTTAAATTGTTTATCAAAATTTTTCATCATACTGTTAATCATAGAACCTACAAGTTTATCCATCACCCCAAACCCCTGCATCGGAATTTCTTCTTCGTAGTCTTCAAAATCATTCTTACCCAACAAACCAAAATCCTCGCGTTCTTTTCTAGAATCAACAAAGTTATTTCCACAATGCGGGCAAAAACTAAATTTCTCCTCGCTCCGAGCTCCACATTCTTCACATTTCCTCTGATTCTTATTTTTTTTATCGAAAAGCATCTTTCCAGAGAGAATGCCAGACTTTTAAACTTTTTGTTGATGTGAACTACCCTACATCCACCAAAGAGAGGTATAATACTATTATTAAAAAATCCAGCGAGAGGTTAGCGAGCATATTGTTGTTTGCTAAGTGTAAAGATGTTCCAATTGAATAAAAAAACCAAAACATTTAAATAATATGTATACACTCAATGTATACACCAAAAAAGCCTACAATGAAAGATATATTTGACGCCAAGATTTCATGCAAAAACTGTAATGTAGAAATGAAACCAATGGTGTTAATAAAAAAAGGTTTTAAACTTCGCGCTGTGAACTGTCCAAAATGCAATGAAGGGATAGTTCATCCCTTTGACTTACACAAATTACAGCACTACAACGACCTAAAAAGAAAAACCTACAAAGTAAAACTAAGAGTTGTTGGGAACAGCCACGCTATAAGCATCCCGAAAGAAATAGTAAATTTTATAAACGAGATGAATAGTAATATGTCCAGACATATGAATGACATGGTTCACTTATGTTTAGAAGACTTTGGAAAGTTAAGTTTAGATTTTATTCACAATCAAGACCAGAGGAAAAAATGGTAAAAAATGATTCAAAGAATGCAAGGTTGGAAGTAGTGGAATCACTGCAAGATGATGTCCATAAGGGAGTAGCCAGGATTGACCCCCAAATAATGAGAGACATGGAACTTGTTCGTGGAGACATAATCTCTATTAGAGGAAACCGAGAGACATTAACTATTGTTGATCGCGCATACCCTGCAGATGTCGGAGAAAATATTATCCGAATCGACGGTTTAATAAGAAAAAACGCCAGAGTCGGAGTAGGTGAACAAGTTGATGTTAAAAAAGCACTTGCAAAACCCGCAAGCAAAGTTATAATCGCTCCGGTTCAGCAAAATATTATGGTTCAGACTAACGACCCATCTGGCCTTAGAAACAGCTTGTTGGGAAGACCTGTTGTTAAAGGAGATATAATTTCACTAGGAGGTATGCAAAGACGCAGAGATGTTGTGGGTGAAGGTTTCCCAGATATTTTCGGAGACCTTCAGGATTTGTTCAGCTCTCAAGGATTTCCAGGAAGTTTTCAGCAAATTAGGTTCGTTGTTATCTCAACATCTCCAAACCAGCCGTGTTTCATAAACGAAAATACAGAAGTTGTGTTAAATCCAAAAGCTGTTGATATTTCAGAAGATGCAATTCCAGATATCGCCTATGAGGATGTTGGAGGTATGCAAGATGAAATTAAAAAAGTTAGAGAAATGGTAGAACTCCCATTGAAACACCCAGAACTATTTGAAAAATTAGGAATTGACCCACCAAAGGGCATCCTTTTACACGGCCCTCCCGGAACAGGTAAAACCCTCTTAGCAAAAGCAGTTGCAAACGAATCCGAAGCAAACTTCATTTTACTAAATGGCCCGGAAATAATGTCTAAATTCTATGGCGAATCAGAGAAAAAAATCAGAGACATCTTCGAAGACGCAGAAAAAAACGCGCCATCCATAATCTTCTTCGATGAAATTGATGCAATCGCTCCAAAAAGAGAAGACGTGCAAGGAGAAGTTGAAAGAAGAGTCGTCTCACAACTGTTAAGCATGATGGACGGCTTAAAATCAAGAGGAAAAGTCATCGTCATCGGCGCAACAAACCGTGTAAATTCTCTAGATCCAGCATTACGCCGCCCAGGGCGATTCGACAGAGAAATCGAAATATCAGTTCCTGGGAAAAAAGGCCGCCTTGACATCCTAAAAATCCACACAAGAAACATGCCTCTTGCTAGAAATATAAATCTAGAAGAATTAGCTGGCAAAACCCACGGCTTTGTCGGTGCAGACCTTTCAGCCTTAACAAAAGAAGCAGCAATGAACGTTCTAAGAAAAATGCTCCCAGCACTGAAGTTAGAAGAAGACGAACCAATTCCAAAAGAAGTTCTAGACAAAGCAATCGTCCGCCCAGAAGATTTTGAAGAATCTCTTAAGGTAGTAAGGCCAAGTGCAATGAGAGAAGTCTTTGTAGAAGCTCCTAACATCGGTTGGGAAGATATCGGTGGTATGGAAAAAACAAAACAAGAATTAAAGGAAGCTGTCGAATGGCCAATCAATAATCCAGAGGCATTTAAAAGACTCGGTATAAAAGCTCCAAAAGGAATTTTACTCTACGGCCCACCCGGAACAGGAAAGACATTGCTTGCAAAAGCAGTCGCAAAAGAATCAGAAGCAAACTTCATCCAAGTAAAAGGCCCATCCTTACTAAGCATGTGGGTCGGGAAATCAGAAGAAGGAGTTAGAAAAGTCTTCGAAAGAGCAAGACAAGTCGCCCCATGCGTAGTCTTCTTTGACGAAATAGATTCCTTGGCAGGAAAGCGAGGAATTGAACAAGGAACAAAAGTCACAGAACGTGTTCTTAATCAATTGTTAGCTGAAATCGACGGTTTAGAGGGTCTCAAAGACGTAACAATCATCGGAGCTACAAATCGCCCAGACCTACTTGACCCTGCTTTGCTCCGCCCAGGCCGCTTCGACAGAATTATCTTAGCAGACGTTCCAGACGAAGAAAGCAGAAAGAAAATTCTTGAAGTGCACACTAAAAAAACTCCCCTAGCAAAAGATGTTAAAATCTCTGACCTAGTAAAACTCACAGATGGCTTTGTCGGAGCAGACATTGAAGCTCTTGTTCGTGAAGCTGCGCTAAATGCTCTCCGTAAAGATCCTGAAGTAAAAATAGTAACAAAAAAAGACTTCGACGAAGCTCTCAAGAAAGTAAAGCCCAGCGTCTCACACGACACAGCACAACGCTACAAAAAGATTGAAAATCACTATCTCCAACGTGCTAAGGCCGGCCTAGAAGCAGGACCTTTGTATACGGGATAGAAAAAAAATGAACTTTTTCAACGATGACCCTTTTGACAGCATAGTAAAAGAGTTCTTTGGAAACGCAGCAGCCCGAAGACAGAACAAAGACGATTTTATTCAAGGTGAAGAAGAAGACAGAACCTCAGATTTCTTCGAAGATGAGAAAAAAGTGTACTTAATCTTCGAACTCACTGGATTCACAGAAAAAAATGTTCAAGTTGTCGTAAAGAACCAAGAACTAGAAGTGCGAGCACAAAAAAAAGACAACACAAAAACTCAACCTTATTTAATCCAAAAACTTCAAGGAGGAACTCTCATCAGAAAGATAATTCCAAAATTTGCGAACCCAAAAAAGTTTGCATACACTGTAAAAAACGGAGTATTAGAAATAATATTTGACAAAAAATGAATTCCCAAAACCAACTAGAAATAGCAGAATCTTTTCAAGAGGACATAGACAAAGGAATAGCAAGAATTCCCTCTACAATAATAAACTCCCTTGGTCTTGAATCTGGAGATATTATAGAAATAAAAGCCAAAAAAACTTCAGCGGTTAAAGTAATGAGAGCCCTCACCGAAGAAAAAGAAATAATCAGACTAGATGGAACAACACGTTCAAACATTGGCGCTTCAATTGGAGACAAGATATCATTCCAAAAAATAAAAATCCAGGAAGCAAAAAAAATAACTCTCTCACCCCTGCAAGAAGTAAGGTTCAGCAACGACCCAACAGAATATTTCCACAATAAACTCCTCCACAAACCACTTACATTAAATCAAAAAACAGTCATTGATGTTTTTGGAACACGCCTTTCTTATATCGTGACTAAATCGGATCCAAAAGGAAGCATAATCATAACGCCCCTAACAAAGATTCTAGTTTCTGACTCACCATACGCTGGAGATTTCAAAGAAACCGGAATAAGTTATGAAGATATAGGTGGTCTAAAAAGTGAAATCGAGATGATCCGTGAAATGGTAGAACTTCCCATGAACCATCCAGAAGTTTTCCAAAAGCTCGGAGTCGGCGCACCGAAGGGAGTTCTTCTAACAGGCCCGCCCGGAACCGGTAAAACCCTATTAGCAAAAGCCGTTGCAAACGAAACAGACTCTTCTTTCTTCTCCATAGCAGGCCCAGAAATAATGTCAAAATATTACGGAGAATCTGAAAAACACATCAGAGAAGTTTTCGAACAAGCAGAAAAAAACGCTCCCGCAATAATATTCATAGACGAAATTGATTCAATAGCACCAAAGCGAGGCGAAAGCACTGACCAAACCGAGAAAAGAATCGTCGCCCAACTTTTAACCCTAATGGACGGTCTAAAGACCAGGGGACAAGTTGTTGTAATGGCTGCAACAAATCGCCCAGACGACATTGATACCGCCCTAAGAAGACCGGGCAGATTTGACAGAGAGCTAAGAATAAATCCGCCAGATGAACCAGGAAGAAAAGAAATTCTAAGGATCCACACGAGAGGAATGCCTTTAGAAAAGGATGTAAACTTCGAAGAAATCGCAACAAAAACAATCGGCTACACCGGAGCCGATCTCGAAATGCTTTGCAAAGAAGCCGCGCTAAAAGCACTGAAACCTCATTTTACAAAACTGAAAAACATTCAGGAGAAAGTTCCAACGGAAATTTTAGACAAAATAAAAGTCTCAAGACAAAATTTCATAGATTCAATCGCCCACGTTGAACCATCAGCAATGCGCGAAGTCCTGATAAAAAAACCAAACATCCATTGGTCTGATGTTGGAGGCCTAACAAAAGCTAAAGAAAAACTTAGAGAGCTTGTCGAACTCCCAATTCTAAGACCAGACCTTTTCGTCCAGGCCGGAATCAAACCATCAAAAGGAATCCTTCTTTACGGACCGCCCGGAACAGGTAAAACTCTCCTAGCAAAAGCCGTCGCAACAGAATCAAACGCAAACTTCATTTCAGTCAAGGGTCCAGAACTAATCAGCAAATGGGTCGGAGAATCAGAAAAACACGTCCGGGAGATTTTCAAAAAGGCACGACAAGTTTCACCATCGATAATATTTTTTGACGAGTTCGACTCAATATCAAAACAGAGAGGCTCTTCAGTTTCAGATTCAACAGAAAGAGTAGTAAACCAACTCCTAACTGAACTCGACGGAATTGAAGAACTGGAAAAAGTGATAGTAATCGCGGCAACAAATAGAAAAGATCTGATCGACCAATCTCTTCTCAGACAAGGAAGAATCGACGCGATGGTTGAACTACCAATCCCAGACAAAGAAACACGTAAAGAAATTTTCAAAGTCCACACAAAAAACATGCCTTTAGAGAAAAACATAAATCTTTCAGATTACGTTAGTAAAACAGAAGAGAAAACGGGCGCAGACATCGAAGCAATCTGCCGTAACGCAGGCATGAATGCAATAAAAAAGTTCTACACGAAAAAAACAAAAGAAAAAATGACAATAACCCAAGATGATTTTGAAAATGCATTCAACGAACTTTATCCTTTGGAAAAAACTAAAAAGGAGGAAAAGAAAAATGAAAAGAATAACTGATGAAATGCGAAGAATGCATAGAAAAATGAACCATTGGTTCAGAAACTTCGACGAAAACCCGTGGAACTTTGATGAAGAAGACTTTTCAAGCTACAGAAAAGCACGCGTGGAAGCTCAAGAAACCGATGAAGAATTCCTAGTTGCAATAGAACTCCCTGGAGTAAACAAAAAAGACATCGAGCTAGAAGCAGAAAACAATGTTTTAGTGATAAAAGCAGAATCCAAACAAGAGAAAGAAAACAAAGAAGAGAATTCTTACAGTTACACAGAATCTTACTCAGGGTTTTACAGAACAATTCCCTTGCCAGAAAACGCAGACACAGAAAAAATTGACGCAGAATACACCAAAGGTGTTCTAAAACTCCGCATCCCAAAGAAAGAAAGCAAGAAGAAAGGCAAAACGATCCAAATTCGTTAAATTTATTTAGTACTTTTCTTTTGTTTAAAACATGAAACTCCAAGTCCCTTTCTTCAAACAAACAACCCCTTACAATTGCGGCCCAATGGCATTGAGAATGGCTCTTGCTTATTTGGGAAATGATCCAGGCAAACTCTTGAGGAAAAGACTGATATAAAAGAAGGTAAAATGATTTTTACAGTACAGTTAACAACTGCTTCCTCTTCTCTGGGACATAGAACAAAATTCTTTTCAAAAACATTGGCATGTAATCCAGATAATTTTAATACAGATTTTTACAAAAGATATGCTGAAGAAAGAGCATTGGAGCAAACTGAAAAACTAGTCAGAGACGCAAAACAACAAGGTGTTGAATTAATAGAAAAATCTCTTTCCCTAGAGGAATTATTGGCCTTCGTAACGGAAAACAGTCTGCCAGTCGTTTTAATTAATTGGCATGTCATAAGTGGGGAAGACAGTTATCACAGGCACTTTGTTCCAATCGTCGGTTATGATGAGAAGAATGTTTACATCCATCAACATGGCCTGAGAGATACGCAAGAGTTTATGCCCGTAGCGAGAGATCTCTTTGACAAAGCAAGAAAAGCCCCTGGAACAGATGAAGATGTTATGGTTGTTTACAAAAAGTCTTAAAAACATCCCCCTCCTTTTCCCATCATGAAAAACTTCTCACCAAAAAATAAATTCCTTTGGGACCCCTGGCTCATCAAACACAAAGGCAATTACCACGCATTTTACTTACAAACCAAAAAAACAAAGGACTTCCACAAAAGACACGACAAAAACGTTTCAATCGGCCACGCTATCTCAACGGATCTACTAAACTGGAAAGAACTCCCAACCGCTTTCAAGCCAGGTAAAAAAGGCGACTGGGACGACTTAGCATTATGGACTTGTTCTATAATAAAAAAAGGAAAAAAGTTCTACATGTTCTACACAGCCAGAGATAAAAAAACCCGTACACAAAAAATCGGCCTCGCCACATCTGAAAATCTAAAAACATGGAAAAAACATAAAGACAACCCCTTGCTTGGAGCAGATGAAAAATTCTACGAAACACACAACAAAAAAAACAAACTCGGCAAAGCAGGCACCTGGCGCGACCCATTTGTTTTTAAGGATCCAAAATCGAAAAAATACCACCTGACAATCTCAGCCCGTTCTAAAGACAAGCCAAAAGAATACGACGGCTGCATCGCCCTAGCTGAATCAAAAAACCTAATCAACTGGAAAACCCTCCCCCCAATTCTCTACCCAAAAAAATACGATGAAATGGAAACCTCTCAAATTGTTTTCCACAACAAAAAATACTATCTTTTCTTCTCAGTGCCTTACAAAAAAAGTTACTCACCGAAATGGGCAAGAAAAGCAGGCTCACACATCGGCCTACATTGCTATGTCTCAAACTCCCTCAAAGGAAAATACAAACCAATTAACAAAGGCGGCGTCATCCTGGACTGCAAAAAAAAGATCTACGGCTTCAGATTAATCAAAGACAAAAGCAAGTACTATGCAATCGGCTTCCTCAGAGAAAAAGATGGAAAATTCCTCGGCAAACTCTCCTTTCCAATTGAGATTAATTTTGATTAATCAATCCTTCTTCACAAAACAAAACACAACAAAAATTATAAACTCCAAAGAAGATAAATTAAAATGAGACCTGGAATAGAACCACCAAAAAGATGGGAGGGTATCACTCTCGGAAGACATTATGGGACAAGACAAGCTGCTGTAAGAGACCTTCCTCCAAGTCAATCTAGTGAAAGACTTATATCATTTGGACCTTGTAGCGAAATTTTTGCTAAGGAAGGAAGCTCTCCTTCTCAACCACATGAAGCTACATACAACCCAGCACAAAACCAAAGTTAACAATAACCAACCCATCTTTTAAAACATAAATAACAACAACCATCTCAAGGTATTCCCGATTTGTAGATATCTTTTATCCCCCTCTCACCTAAAAATCTACTTCTTCAATCCCCTACTAAACAAATAAGAACCAAGAGCAAGCATAGCAACACCAAAACCCGCCAACACTGCAACATCGACCAACAAACCAAACTCGCTAAAACCTACAAGTACTGCTCTCAATCCATCAACGCCATAAGTCAAAGGATTTACCTTAACAATCCATTTAAACCACAAAGGCAAGTTTCCTATCGGATAAAACGATCCCGAAAGAAACATCACAGCACCCATCACAATTCCATTAATCATCTGGTAACTCTTCGCTTTCTTGAAAAACGAACTCAAAACAATTCCAAATCCATAAAACCCAAAAGCAATCAGCAACATAAGAACAATAGCTAGTAAAAGTGAGACTAAACTAAGGGCCTTAATAAAAAGCAGAAAGAAAATTATTGCCACTAACGTAACTGTAAGATTTATCGTCATCTCTCCAAAAATCATCCCGAGAAAGATAGATGGTCTTGATATCGGAGAAACTAAAAGCTCCTTAATGAACCCTCCCTTATCTTCAATTAACTGATTCCCAATTGACAAAGCCCCACCCATCACCATCAACGCAATAATCCCAGGACCTAAAAGCTCTGTATAACTTACCCCCAAATCATCCAAATTAACAAACGAATCAATTCCAAATCCCAGAATAAAAATAAGAAACAACAACCACCCAACCCCTATAAGCAAATTCCATTTATCAGCCAGCGCTTTTCTAATCGACCTCAACCAAATAGTCTGAATTCCCTTAACCATTTCCAATTTCCCTCCCTGTATAATGCATAAAAACATCTTCCAATGTCGGTTTATGTATCAAAATCTCATCAACAATCCCCTTGGCCTTAGCTATCTCTGCCAAATACCCCGCGATCTTCGTCTCAGCCTTCGTAGTATAAATCACAACCTGATTATCAACTATCTCAAACTTCTTAACAGACCTTGCCTTCTTTATCAATCTGCCAATATCCTCCCTGTCGTTCTTCATCTTAATCGTAACAACATCCCCCTTCAAAGCACCCTTCAACTTTTTCGGAGTTCCCGAAACAATAATCTTGCCCTTATCAATTATAGACACCCGATCGCACAAGAAATCCGCTTCATCCATGTAATGCGTAGTCAAGAAAATAGTCATCTTCTCTTTCTTTCTCAAATCAAGGATATAATCCCAAATGTTCTTCCTAATTTTAGGATCCAAACCAAGAGTCGGCTCATCAAGAAACAACACAGAAGGATTGTGCATCAATCCCCTAGCAATCTCAAGTTTTCTTTTCATCCCACCTGAAAAAGTCTCAACCTTCTTCTTCTTAAAATCCGTCAGATCAACCAATTTTATCAATTCATCAATACGCTTCTCACGCAAATCCTTAGGCATCCCATACAACCTACCATGAAAATCCAGATTGTTCAAAGCACTCAAATCCAAATCAAGAATCGAATCCTGAAAAACCAAACCTATCGATGATCTAACTTTACTAGCACTCTTTCTAACATCATAACCATTAACCTTTGCATTACCAGAACTTGGCCTTAACAAAGTCGAAAGAACACTAATCAAAGTAGTCTTACCCGCACCATTAGGACCAAGCAACCCAAAAATCTCTCCATTCTTTATCTCAAGAGACAGATTATTAACAGCAACCAAGTCACCATACCTCTTTGTGAGTTTCCACACCTCAATCGCCTTCTTCGACTTACTCATCAAACAACTAGAAAAAAAGAATATATAAAATCAACTAATCCTCCCAAATTCAAATTGGCTTAGCCATTTTTATTGTCTATTTTCGTTTGTGTGGGTCGTAGTTCCATATCTCCCCAGCATATCCCATTCTTTAAGTCCTGCTAGGTCAAATTCTTCCATTAATTTTCTCTTAATGCTATAAAGTTCATCATAACTATAATGCGCACCATTTGTTGGATTGATTGGAACTGCCCAAAGTTCAGGATGCAAATTTATATCGAACGATCTGGATAAAAGTCCTTCGTATGATTTAGATCCTGGGAGGGGAAGTTCATGAAAGATGGGCAGAGACCATTTAGTTTGTCTCTGATGTTTTATCATCCAATCACAAAATTCTCCAAGCCCTCTTCTAAATAGGTCAATTTCCCTTGACCCGTAATCTGAAAATAGAATCGAATTGAAAACTATTTCTGGGATTCCTGTTTGGAGAACAGCATCAAGGATCCTATAATGGTCCTTTTTCTTAACTAACTTTTTAAATCGATCTCTTCCTATTAGCGTTTCTATTGGCCAATACATCCGATAGGTTCCGATGACCCCGCTTTCTGTTCTGTCATGCGCGAACAAATTCTCAATTAAATGCTCTCTTAAAGATCCGTCTCTATTTATTAAAAGACCAACTTCTAACCCATTACTAAACTCATGCGCGAGTCCATGCAAACGAATTAATTTCATTATATCAACTATTTCTTGTTCTGGTTCTTGCCCGAGTTCATTTTTATTTAAAAGACGGGCAAGAAAGTTGTCTTCAGCAGAAAGAATAGTTCTAATACCTGCACCCCTATAATATTCCAGCATTCTATCCACTCTACTAGCAGATAAACTAAAGTAAGGATCTCTTGCTGAAGGACAAAAGTCGCAGGACCTAGGACAACCGACAGAAGTCTGATACCACATAACGGGACCTGTTACTCCAGATGGAAGCGCGCCATCACAACTTTCAGAGTATTCAGAAAGTATGATTAGATCAAAATTTGGAAATGTTTCTTGTTCAAGAGAAGTATTGCGAGAGATAGTTGTTGTAGATTTGTTTAGACTATTAACTCCTAAACTCTCAAGTCTCTCACGATCCACAATTTTAGTTTTTCCAAGGTTTCCAATATTCAAGCGGGTTGCTACGCCAGGAAAATTAACTTGACGGCCGTTCAACAATGATGCAGTCACCTTTCCAACCAACCCCTCTGCCTGACCAAGAAAGACAGCATCTGCTCCTTTTTGTAAGTACCACTCAGGCCTATATTGCGCATCTCTCCCACCGATAAGTAATATTACATTTGGATTGTGTTTTTTTATTGTCTCCATCGTTTGAGCAGTTGATGTAGCTCCTGCTGTAAATAGAGAACTTATAAAACAAACATCAGAATCTTGAACAGTGTTCTCAAGAGAAGAAAGGGATTTCCCTCGAAGCATTTTATGAATAACGCCTGGGCCATAAGGCACTTTAGAATATTTGGAGAAGTCTTCCGCATAGGGAGAGAGCGTTTCTGGTTCAGAGGAAGCCATATCTTCAAATGAAATGTCTGAATCATAGCCCTCGTTCTTTAACTCCTGCTTCAATACTGTTCCAACATGAAAAAGACCCAAGCTAGGAACTTTAGGGCGTATTGGAGCTACGCTTATCATTCCATTAACACCTCCATATCCTGACAGAGTTAAATTTGTTTCAGGAGGTCTTATCCCAACAATCTTGACTTTATTCTTTGTCATAGTACTCACTCATAAGAAACCTGCAATCGGTAGTGTTAAGTAATTAACTGACAGAAATTACTCCAAAATACAAAAGATTTAAATATATATTGCATTTTAGATTAAATATGGCGAAATACTCTCTAAAAGAAAATGAAAGGAAGATAATAGCTACGCTTGACGGTCAGAGCAGGATAAGCATAAATCAACTTGCTAAGAAATTAAAGGTATCCAAGGATGGCGCAAACTATGGGCTTAAAAAATTATTTAATGAACAAATTATCACTCGCTGTTTCGCAGAAATCAATGTATCTAAGCTAGGATTAATAATTGGAAAGGTAACTTTGCAGTTTCAAAATTTGGATAAAAACAAGTCTGATGAAATTTTTGATTATTTGAAAAATTTGCCAAGAGTTCCATGGGTTGTTTATTGCAGTGGAAGATGGGACTGTATTTTTGGTCTTTTTGTTAAAGATATTTATGAAACTCAAGAAATTCTTAATAGTCTTTCAGAAAAATACGGGAAATATATTTTATCAAAAGAAGTACTCATAGAACCAGAGTATTTTGTAGTGAGCAGAGGATGGACAATTGAGAATGCTAAGAGGATCATTACAAAGGTCGGAGGAAAGGTAGAGCATGTTGTTGACGGATTAGACATAAAAATTATTAAGACACTGACAGAAAACTGTAGAACACCAATTCTTGATATGGCCATCAAACTGAACCAATCAAGTAACACGATCATAAATCGAATAAAAAATCTTGAAAAAAAAGGAGTTATCCAAAATTATTTTATTGGACTAGATTTAGAAAAGGTCGGTATGGAATTTTGTAAGGCTTTTGTTTATTTACAAAATCCCGCAAAAGAGGAATACAAATCTCTTGTGAACTATTGTTTAAATCACCCAAATGTTACAGCTATAAGCAACACTGTGGGAGCATGGGAAATGGAAATCGAAATGGAAGTGCATAATTTTGATGAATTCTATCGAGTTATGAACGACATAAAAACAAAATTCAAACATGTTATTAGAAGTTACGAAGCAGTTACAATTACAAGAGAGTATGGAAGAGACTATAGTAAGTTTCTTGCGCCAAATAACTAATTCTTCTCCGCCATAAAAAACGCCCGATTTGATCCAACTTCTTTCATCTTTCCCTCTTTCTCAAACAAAACCCGGGCAACAGGAAGCTCAAATCTTCCTACAATGTTTAACTTAGAATAAATAATATACGAATAAACTCTTGTTTCCCCTCTTGTCATGTCGCCGATATCCCAAATCAGTCTTCTCTTTGTCTTGTCAATCTTATCAGGCATCTTGCCAAATCCTTTAAAAAGTTTTGTCATACTAGGCAAAGAATCCACTAGCTTGACTTTATCAACTGCCTTCCGCGATTTAACGCGAATCCTGACTTTCAATGCAAATTCTCCCCCTTTTGTCCTAACAAGCGAAACCTTTTTGTTCAAAGAAACTGCTTTTTGCGAATAAACCCAAACAACAACCCCGATAAAAACTATCAAAACAATCAAGATAAACGGAAAAGTGTAGTTTGTTGTTATCTCGACTGCAAAAGACTCATCTGGCCCAATGCTCTCTTCCCACACATAAAAAACAAAAAGCCCTTTTCTCTCAACACTCTCTGGCTCCGCAGAAGTAGTTGTAAACAACCTTGAAACAATGTCTTTCTTTAATTCAACTCTCGCAGTTACCGGCGTGTTGCCCATGTTTGTTTTTTTAGAAACTGTCTTCTTCACTATAAACCCTTCTGAAAATTCCTCAATATACATTCCTTCTTTCTCCAAAAAATTAATAATTCCCTCAACATCTGTTTCCACCCCATCAACACCAATCCTCGCAGAAAAGATATATGCTCCTGCCACAATTTTTTCTATTCCCTCTTTATCAACCCTCACAGAAACCTTGGCCTCTTCATAAGGCCCAAGAGAAATTTCCTTTCTTTCACCAAAAAAAACAGATTCAATCCCCAAGGTAACATTTTCCAGATTGATATTTTCTCTATTTTTGATAATTACCTCTGCATACGAATCATCTGGATGCAACGGCTCTGCTTCCAACGAAAAAAGCTCTTCCAACGTGACTATATTCATAAGAAGCTTGTCTTTTAATATGCCTAAATCTCTTCCCCAAATTTGATATTCAAATTTAACAAACCCTCTTTTTTTTCGCAATTCCTCACTTGGAAATCCCCTTACTTCCAGCGTTGTCTCTCCCGGCAAAAGCTCAAACTCCTTATCCGGCTCTATTCTAACTCCAACAAGAGTGTAAATTTTAAAAATCCCTCTCTCGCCGCTGTTGTTGATAACAAGTTCGTAAACAACAGGGTTATCCAATTCAGCGACAATAATAGAATTTTTTTCTATCTTTTCTACAGTTAGACTGGGTTCAGCCAAAACAGACCCTATTGAAACTAAAACAACCGCCATAATTAATAAAATAAATTTGTTTTTCATGGAATAATTGACACTGTGAGAATTATATAAATATTTGTGTATTGTCTTAACCGCTCACCTCATCTATTCAAACCCCTTAACAACATTATCTTCCTCTTTCCCCCATCAGTTTTAGAAAGTTTCAAATAAAATCTCCTTGCCATCAATATCTGTCCGTCAATAAATGGCTTCACCTTCAACTTCCACTTATCAGGGTTTTCTCTTACAAACTTTGCCCATCTCTCTATCTGTTCAGCGTGTGTTTTATTTCTCATTTTCATACCTTATTTTTCTTATCCTCTCTTTCAAATCTTTTATCTTTTCTTCATTGATTTTTCCTTCATAAATTATCCTAAGATGTTTGGCATCTTCTAAATCCTTTTCTGAACCAAGATATTCTTCCTTAAACGCAATATTTGACTCGATACTTGAAAAATAAACATCAACGCCAGTTAAAGGAAGCTTGACTCTTTCTTTCAATTGCTCTTCATCTAACTCATCTTTTGGGAATTTTATCTCCATTTCAGGAGGAAAGAACCCCTCTTCGTCTCTTACATATCTAACACTATTTCCTCTTTCTAAATAATCTACATAAATCTTTTCAGGCTCTTCAGATTGAATACAAACAAATCCACCTTCCCTGAGTTCGTCATGCATCTTCACGAACTTCTCCTTAGGAATCTTTTCAATTATCATATCAATGTCTTCAGTTCCTCTTGTCCTGCCATGAGCTATTGCTACAAATCCAGAGCAAACAATGTAAACAACATATTTTTCAATGACCCTGCAGAAATCCTCTGCAAATTCGTCTAAGATTGTCTTATCATCAACAGACCTTTTTCCATTTTCCATAATTAATCTTGCCCCGTGTTGTATTTAATGTTTTCTACGGAAAAAATTTCTCCAAGCAAGCAAACTACTGCCTTCCAACCATCTCCAAAAACGCCTTCACTTCCTCTTTAAATCCTTTAGCACACTGGCCTAATTCTCCCTTCATATTATTAACTCTAGAAGGGATAATATACTTATTGTAAACATCCCTCATAAATCTGGAAAAAGGAGAACTGTCCCACTTGCTGTCCCTGTCCAATATCAAAGTTCCTGTAATTTCAACAGAAAGCTTTCCTTTGTTCATTGCTTTTTTCTCTCCGTCAATTTCTACCTCAACATCAGTAAGCCCCTTGGCCTCAAATTTAACTTTATACTCAAACTTGAAATAATCAGTAACATCTTTTGTCACATTCCATTCCACATCTATATCTCTGCTGCTCCCGCTTGTCTTTTCAGCATACTTTTCTTCATTAACTCCAAATTGTCCTTCCTTAAACCATGAATGTGCGAATGAGTAAAGACTAGAAAAATCAAACAAACCACTATGCTCCACTTTCTCCTTCAAAATCTGTTCTTTTTCAGCCATTTTTATCAGCCATCTTACTTGTATTAAATTAACAAACTTAATATATAAAAGTTCCTAAGACTTGTTTTTAAAAACTTGAACATGGAAAGTTAACTCGTATGCATCATAAATCAATAATCCTTACATCAAAATAATCAATTACCTCTCCTTCAATTTTTCCTAACCCTCAACAACACTAATCTCAGCAATATTATTGCTCCCGTCTATTTCAGGCTCCTCAGTCTGAATCACCAAAGTGACTTTGTCTGTTTTTCTAGGAATTTTCAGATTAGAAATCTTCAGACTCTTCTTCGAACCGATATCAAGCCCTTCTGTATCAAACGTCTTTATCACAGAACCCTCTGTTATCAAGTCTAATGAAGACTTGTTCACGCCTTTTAACCCGTAGTTTACAATAACTGCTTCAAAATTCAAATATCTCCCTGTTTTATTTGCCTTTACATCCTCAATAATCAAATCAGCTGCAGAAGGAATTATATACAACCTTTCAATCTCGTCTATAATATACCTATCAATCTGTTGTTCGCAATTAGTCACCTCAAACATTATACTTTCAGGGTTGCCGTTGTGGTCAAATCCAAGAGCATGAAGAAGCTCATGGGCTGCAACCTGCGGAGTGTCACAGGTTTCTGGCCTGTACAATGCAATCTCTCCCACTATAATCACAGCAAACTTGCTTGCATTAATTATAACCTTTGGCCCTCCCTCTCCTGCAACAAAGTGCCCTGCTTCACTTGGCTTTGGCGCGATGTTAGAACACCTAACCCAAATATCAGGAGAATCTGACACATAAAAACTCAAAATAGTTTCTCTTTCCAGCAGTTCAACAGCATCTAAAAAATCATTTTGCTTTTTTCTACTGCAATTCGAAGATAAAAAATAACTAATTTTTTTATCAGGGTATCTCATGTTTGGATGAAACTGCGAACTTTCAAAAGGCAAATCTGATGAAATATTTGCCACGTATCTTTCAAATTCAGTTGCCTCATAAGGAAAATTCAACCACAAAAAATACATCCCTACAGCTAAAAATATAAATAAAACCAACAGTATAAAAAAATCCAAAACCCTCATAGCCTAATAAAAAATAACAGATTTATAAAGATTGCCTACTGCACTTTAATGTAGTATACAAAAACCAGTTCACCTATTTTATCAGAAGAACCATAAAAAACAATAGGTTCAAACAGTACGATTTTAAATAAGAATGGTATCAAATAATTTAAGCTATTTTTCTGTTGTGTCAAGAACCATCCAACAAAGTATGTGGCGTGTCTGGTTCTTGAGCACACCCGAGAACCTGTTGCTAACCCCGAACTAAAGTAAGGGGTTTGCGCAGAGAAGGTTCTCGTTGTAACAATTACTTGATTTGCGAAGCAAATCAAAGGTAACGGGGAATGGTGGGCGAGCGTGGCCGCGAGTTGGGAATGCGAACAGTCAGAAAAAAGATTTTCAACTGAGCCTACTAGCAATGTTACATTTTTATACTCAATTTTCCATCTAATTTAATGAAATACACCTTCCTCCCTCACACAGCAGACATCAAGTTCAAAGCCTATGGTAAAACCCTCAACCAAGCTTTTGAAAACGCAGCTCTCGCTATCTCAAAAATCCTAGCAAAAGAAAACAAAGTAAAAACCAATATAACAAAAGACATAGAACTAGAAGGGATAGACCAAAAGAGCTTATTTTACAATTTCTTAGAAGAAATAATTTTTTTATTTGACGCAGAACATTTCATTGTCTCAAAAGCATCAATAAAAATAACCAAATACAAATTAACAGCAAAACTCAAAGGAGACAACGCCTCAAATTATCAGGGCCTTGACCACATTAAGGCTGCAACTTACGCAGAAATGCACATCAAAAAAACACAAAAAGGATGGGAAGTTCAGGCAGTTGTGGATGTTTAATCCAAATATCTCTCAAATCTCTCTCTAATTTGTCCTGCTCTCTTAAATGAATTAGGATTAAAAGTAAAAATTCCTCTAGCCATGTGAAGATGCCACAATGCAATGTCCCGCCAATATGAACAATAACCGTGCAGCGCATACCCAATCCGAAGTCTTAATTCAGAATCCGAAACCTCTCCATCAAGCCTAGCAAGCTCAACCCTTATCCGCTCCCTCTTTTCTCCAGAAGAATTTTTTAGTTTTACAGATAAACTAATAACCTTATTCAATAAATCAATATTATCTTGAGTCCTAGCCAACTTAACCTCTGCTTCTAACTTGCACTAAAGAGATATAAAACTTTCCATCAAAAAATTTAAAACCCTCTTCTTATATTAATTCCAATGGCACTAAACGAATTAGCCCTTCTTGGAAAAGAAATATTGACAGAAGTAGGAAATCAGTTCTCGCTAAGAGGAGATGTTATCCTAAAAATTTACAGAAGCGAAGGAGAACTAGCCAAAGGGGCATTAGTGAACCTACTTCGACAAAGAAAACTAGTTGCACTAGTTCCCACCGGAGTGGATCCCTTCAGAGCCAGCCCAAATCAAACATACTACACTACTCCAGACCGCGCTTACACTCCAACATGTCCAAAAGAATCAGTGGTTTTTTAACTCTCAAAATCAAAACCCTTAAAACTCCTCCTTACCAATTATTTCTATGACAGAAAACACACACATAATCAAGAAAGAAGGCAAAATGCTAGTCCCTGGAATTGTCTTTGCCTCGCCAAAACTATTTGAATACATCAAAAAAGACAAAACCCTTGAGCAAGTAAAAAATGTTGCAATGCTTCCAGGTATAATTGAAAAATCAATCGCCCTCCCTGATTCCCACCAGGGCTACGGTTTTCCAATAGGAGGCGTTGCAGCTTTTGACCCTGAAAAAGGAATCATCTCACCAGGCGGCGTCGGCTACGACATAAATTGCTCAGTTAGACTCTTGGCAACAAACCTCACAATTAAAGACCTAAAAAACAAAAAAGAAATCACTCATTCCTTATTCAGAACAGTGCCATCAGGTGTTGGCAGAGAAAGTAAATTGAGACTTTCAGACTCTGAATTAGATGACATTTTAAAACAAGGCACACAATGGGCTGTGAAAAAAGGCTATGGTCTTAAAGAAGATTACCTTCACACCGAAGATAACGGAAAAATCGAAGGGGCAGACCAAAAAGCAGTTTCACAAAGAGCTCGCGCCAGAGGAAAAAAACAACTCGGCACCCTTGGCGCAGGAAACCATTTCCTAGAAATACAAGAAGTAGAAGAAATTTTCGATGAAAAAGTCGCAAAAGTCTTTAGGCTAGAAAAAGGGCAATTGACAATAATGATCCACTGCGGTTCTCGCGGCTTAGGTCATCAAGTCGCCTCAGACTACATTAAGGAAATGGAAAAACAATACGGATTTTCTCACTTGCCAGACAGAGAATTAGTCAACGCTCCAATTAAATCAGAGCTAGGAAAAAAATATCTCTCAGCAATGGCTGCCGCAGCAAACTTCGCATTCGCAAACAAACAATTGATAACTCACTGGATTAGGCAAGACTTAAAACACTATTTCCCAAAAGTAAAAGCACAAGTTGTCTACGACATCTGCCACAACATTGCAAAATTTGAAACCCACAACGTCAATGGCAAACAAAAAGAAATTTTAGTAATGCGAAAAGGAGCAACGAGAAGTTTCGGCCCTGGCAGAAAAGAGATTCCACAAGATTACAGAAATGTCGGCCAGCCAGTTTTCATTCCAGGAAGTATGGGAACCCACTCTTATGTTTTAGTCGGCACAAAAAAAGCAGAAGAACTTTCTTGGGGAAGCACAGCTCACGGAGCAGGCCGCATCCTATCAAGAACAGCTGCAAAAAAACAATTCTCCCCACAACAAATCAAACAAATCCTCAAAGACAAAGATATTTTATTAGAAGCTGGCTCAATAAAAGGAATTGTCGACGAAGCCCCTGCAGCTTACAAAGACGTAGATGAGGTCGTTCGTGTTTCCAATGAATTAGGAATTGGAAACCTTGTTGCGAAATTAAGGCCTGTGGCCGTTATCAAAGGCTAACCCCCCATCTCCCTAACTTTCTCAACAATCCCCCCCCAATCATTCACTCTCACAACACCTTCAGGCAAATCCACTTGTCTATTCCATGGAGCATCCAGTAAAACAACCCCCATCCCAGCCCCATAACACGCTCGCGCAATTGTAGGAGAATCCTCTATAATAATCTTAACTCCCAACTCTCTACATACATCTACTTTCTTTCTCCTCTCTCCTTCCAAACTAAAAGCATTTGTAAAACAAACCCCTAAAAACATAGATGGAAAGTATCTCTCAACCCATGCCTTGGTTTCCCTTCCAATCTCAACAGACCGCGAAGTTACTGAAACCAAATCAGACCTCTGCGCCAATTTCAAAACACCACTCTGCGAACCTTCAACAGGCAGAATCCCTCTCTGAAAATCCCGCGTTTTATAGAACTCATGAACTCTTCTAATTGCCTCTTCTTCTGTACAACCCCAAATATTCCACAAATCATAATCAACTATCTCTTCTCTTGTTAAACTGGTTCCATACATTCTGTTATGCCATGGCTGCAAAACAGAATTAAAATCTGCCATGACATCATCAATATCAATTCCAACAAGTTCCATAACCCTCCTTAATAAATCAGTTTATAACAATTTGTATTCATGCGGCTCTGTTGAAAAAGTCTGAGATTGTTCGCTATCAATCCTTCAAATTGCGCACAGTTCTCGTGCGGAGTTTTTTACGTGCGCAATTTGAACCAGAGGGCGTGGTGGGAGGGATGCGAACAGTCAGAAAAAAGATTTTGAACAGAGCCCTTTATTTCAACACATTTATAAAATTCCTTTTCTTCCCCATCCTAATAAGAAGATGGTCTCACTAAAAAAAATCACAACAAAAGGCAAAGCAATGTTCTTAGCTTACGACCAAGGAATCGAACACGGCCCGGTAGACTTCAACGACAAAAACGTAGACCCAGATTATATAATCAAAATAGCAAGGGAGGGAAAATACAACGCAGTCATTTTCCAAAAAGGAATTGCAGAAAAATATAAAAAAGAAATTAAGAAAAGCAAAGTGCCTTTAATCCTAAAACTCAACGGCAAAACAAACCTTTACAAAGGCGAGCCGGTTTCAAAACAACTCTGCACTGTTAAAGAAGCACTCTCCCTAGGTGCAGTCGCTGTTGGCTATACAATTTACATTGGCAGTAAATATGAAAATATAATGCTGCAGGAATTTGAGGCAATTCAAAAACGCGCTCACAAATCAGGTCTGCCAGTAATTGCCTGGATTTACCCGCGCGGAAAAAGCGTAAAAGGAAAAAGCAAGGCAGAATTAATAGCTTACTCAGCTCGCGTCGGCTTGGAAATCGGCGCAGATATTGTAAAACTAAATTACCCTGGCTCTCTTCAGGATTTAAAATGGGCAGTCCGCTCAGCAGGCAAAACCAAAATTGTCATAGCAGGTGGAATAAAAAAAGATGAAAAAAATCTCTTGCAAAACGTCCGCAATGCAATGCGCGCAGGAGCAGTAGGCCTAGCAATCGGAAGAAATGTCTGGCAAGCAAAGAAGCCTCTTGAAATAACGAAAAAAATTAGGAAGATTGTGTGGGGGTAAAATAAATCTAATTTTTTACAAACTCATAAAGTTTATCAACCAACCCTGGCAAAACCCTATCAACAACTACACCAAAATCTAACCCTTGAACATTCTGCCAGCATAGTTCCCGATCGCCCAACGCTCCAACTAAAACCTCATCATAACCATGTAAACCCTTCATTGCTCTTAAAATATCTTGTTTTACTGTAACACTCCAGGACCTTGGCTTTCTCTTCGGACCATTAAACTCATCAAAGCTATCCGGACTAACTAGACCTCCAGAATACTTTGCAGGATGTAATCCAGATTCCCCCTCAACCCTAACTAATTTTGATTTTGCATTAAATTCGTAAGTAAATTCGACAGTTTCACAAATCGGCCACCTCTCTCTTCTTTTTCCCACTATCCATTTATCTAAGTCGCTTCCTAACTCTGCCAAAGTCTCCAAAAAGCCAAAGGGCAGTACTTCATCATGAGACATCCTTGTAACAGACACGTCAATCTGAGACCTAAAAGGAATTCTTGCGATCATTCCAGACAAATCCACAGCACTATAATTATTAGGCGTCTGCACATCAACAACCCTGCATCCTTCCTTCAAAGACTCAAAACCATCATAATCAAGAAAGCCTGTAAAATACTCCAGCTCAAGTTTGCATAGCCATTTCCACCAAATCTTCTCTCCAAAAGACCCTTCAACGAGGGCCAACAAGCATTCAACGTGTGTAATTCCTCAAACCCCTCATCATCAAATCTTTGCCAATCTCCCTCTTCAACATACAAAATTGGGTTTCCATTTCCTGTCAAACTCTTGCTCTTAACCAACTCGTAATAATCTTTTGAAAAGGAAGGTAAGCTTTCCCAGCTTATCGAAAACATAGGACCTAACGAACTCTGAGGAACCTTGTGTCTCTCCTCAATATCCATTTTCCCAGTTTTCTCATTAAGCTTCTTCTTCCAGAATTTCTTTTTGAAGTTTACCCACGCTTGTTCCATAAAAATCCCAGAGATAATGAGTTTATAAGTATTGTGGCTTCGTAAAAATAAAAAACTGAAGATATTTCTTTACAAATCTTCCAAATATTGAACAGGCGCTACCTCTTAACCAAAAAACTCAAGAAGACTGTTTGGAGTTGACTTTAGCTACCTTCTTCTTAAAAACAATCCTAAGATAAACAGCACAGCCCCGACAAAAAAAGTCACAGGAGGTCCTCCAGCAACTCCAATCACAGCTCCAGTAATTCCTGTTCCAGAAAAAAACATTAAAACAACCCCAACAACCATCAAAATCCAGACAGCCGCCGCCTTTGTCAGACTTTCAAGAGCACTTTCTTCCTCTCCTGCTCGGTCTTTAACACGCGACTTCAGCTCATGAACAATCCAATTATACTGGCTGTCTGTAAGCAATCCATCATCGTGCAATTCATCAATAAAACCAATATTCTCAGGAACACTGCTCATTTCTTCTGCAACAGCACCAATATACGCTCGCGCCGATAGTTTCTCATTGCCTTGCGAAATATCATTTATCCCATGTTTCATATAAGTAACAATTGCTTTCTTTGAAAACCCTCTTCTCTGCATGTCCTCATACAATTCACGAGCTTGCGACGAACCAAGAACCTGAACAACTTTCTCGCGTGCATTTTCATCCACACCACCAGCAACACGCATAACTACTTCTTTATATTCTTTACTAATCACATCCTTTTCCATGGACTCATTAAGTTCAGTTTCTTTAAATAATTATCTCTCCCTCCAGTATCTCCGCACAAGAATAAAAATTACAGATTTATTCCCATTTGGGTTCAATACCCCGATGCTTGCATCGACCAAAGGGGAATTAGAGATTTCCGTTGGAAATTCGCATAATACCCTGCAGCTTGTTGCGAGTGAACGAAGTGAACGTGGGATAGCGAATTTCAGGAAATCTATTTATTTTTTGCAACAAATAATCAATTTCGTGCGGAAAAAATTCAACACTAAAATTGCACGAAATTGAACCAGTTGAGTGGATGGGTGGGGAAAAAAATAAATCTGAAAAGTCTATGCGGAGATACTTCCCTCTTCCTCAAAAATAACCCAAACAATACCCTAACCCTATAAACAAATGACAATCATGTCAAGAACCCGCGGACTAAAATCCGGGGCGTGCCTCAGGTCGTCAAGAATCGAAGATTCTTGAGCGCAGCCAAGAATTCTACTGTAAGGAATTCTTGGGGTCTTGAGCACAGTCAAGATTTGCATTTACTTTCTCACGA
>JAHITZ010000051.1 GCA_018817405.1 Nanobdellota archaeon | reverse complement strand
ATCATTTTGTAACGATACTTCGGCGTTATCTGCACATGCTTCCTATTCGCACCGACAGAGCTCCGACTATGTTTGTAAGTTTCCATTTTACCTCCGTTAAGTTTATTTAGAACAAGTCAGTTCTCACTATGTTTGTAGATACAGTGAGCGACGACTCGCTCATTTTTTTATATTAATCAAAATAGAAAAAGATTGCCGCAATTCATCCCACAGCTAAAGCAACGGGATTTCTTGCGGGACTTTAATATGTATTGGTCCAACAGAAATGTTACCCGTTGTGGTCCACAATATTTTGATTATCTTACCAAATACAAATTAATAATAAAATCTGAATATTAATTTTACAGGACTTCTCTTTATGATTTTGTTACTAATATTTATCAACATGGCCTTTGATTAATTTTTTCTTATTACTATTTTAGGATGTAACAAATGTCATGAACCTATACATAGAACCAGTTTAGTGCTCCTCTTAAACCCCTAAAAATTTGAGTAATTCAAAAACAAGAAAGGCTGGCCAGATAATTGCTTTCAAAATTCCTAAAACACCAACCCAGAAACCGCTGGCTGTTGAGATGTAATATATTGCTGCACCGAGGAAGCCCAAACCGTAAAATCCTCCACCACATCCACCCCATCTGCTTTTACTCCCGCAAGAATTCTTCCCTCCATCATCTTTACACAACTTGTCGAGATTTCTGACTTTGAGGTCGATGTCTGGGTTCTTTTTTATTTTTTTCGTTGGGGGCATGGATTAATTAAGGGAAGAGGGTATAAAAAGTTATTGGGTTGCGTGGGAGTCAGACTTCCACTCAGATACTAACACCACAATAATCATTAAAAACACCAATAGTCAGAAAACAGACTGCATAGGACGAATCTGTAATGTACTGGTAGCCTATGTGGGTTGAGGGGCATTGCTCACTATTTCTCAATCACCTATTAGTAAATTCTTTCTCCCAGGGTTTGTTCTTCTGTAGCTGGCCTGGCTCTATCTATCACGGTGGCAACTAAACCGTCTTCTTTTGCAAAATGTCCTGCTTGATTTGTATCTCTAGCCACGTAATGTCTTATTACTTCTAGATTGCCTGGAGTTGTGAGTCCTCGCACAACAAAAACATATTTCCCTTCTTCTTCCATATTCTACGAGGATTTTCAGGGATTTTAAATGTTTTGGTCTTTAGATTTAAACATTCCCACATCTCATCAAAGAAACCCTGCTCCCCAAATACATAACTATATAACCCGTGGCTTCAGTCGTTAAACATGGACTTAACACCAAAAGAAACTAAATTTCTCACAATCCTAAATGAAACAAGGTTGTCAGACGGAAAAATGTTTGGAAGATATTTCGAAGAAATTAAAGGGCTATTCGAGTTCTCAAACGAAGAGTTAAACAAAGCCGTGAAGAAATTAGTACAAATGGGTCTTCTAACGAAAATAGACGCCGGCGGCAACGAATACGTCTACTTCCACACCAATAAAGTAACTAAAACCGAGCTTGATAAAGATTTAATCAAAATCAGACACTAATATCCTCTCCAATAGGTTTGACCACTGCGCGATTGATGGTAAGGTTAGATTACACACTTCGCAAATTCCAACAGTATAAAAGGCACTCACCAGTCTCACTATGATTTTCCTGTTGGCTTCGCAATTAGTGCAATCAGAAAAACGATGCGCCACCGCACCTTAAAGGCGCGGTTTGATGGCGCTCGTTTTTTGGATGCTCAAGATGCTAATTCCACACTTAAGTGTGGAGTTTTCTCAAGCATCTTGACATAAAAATTTAATGCTTTCAGGATATAAATTAAAGAACTATCACTTAATAATCTAACTCAAAGATGAAACAGAGGTATATAGAAGGAGGTATTAATAAATAAGCAGTTAAATATTTTTCCTTCTGGATTAACTCAGAACTCACACACCTGCCCTTTCTCTGTCTCAGCACGAACACCTTCCGCCTTCTTCAGCCATGGCCTGACAAACTTCTTTTGAAGAATGAACCTATTTTTAAGGAGTTTTTGGATACAATCCTGCACTAACAGCATCAGAAAATTTTGAAAAAGGATTATAGTAATCCTCAGCCATCTCATCACCCAATCATATAAATGACACCTTGTCCATATTCCTCAGCCTCTTTTCCGTTATTTGAGTTTTATGATTTTTGGCCCAGCCCCATGTAAAAGAAACCTTCTCCCCGCTAACCAAACCCTGCTATCCAGTTCCCAAGGAAATTAGTTGCAATAATAACTACAACAGCAATGACCAAATGCTCTGTAACAACCTTCCAAGGCGCTGCGTTCTTCTTCTTTGCAATATAATAACTCAAACCTCCCAAAAGCAACATCCCCCAAACAATATTAACTTTAACGGCTAGAGACAGATCAAGTAATAAAATGGGAATTAAAAAAGTCAGGGCGAAAACAAACTTAAACAAGAACGTAAAGATAGTTGACTCCCAAACCCTTTTTTTGCTATGTCTTTCCCTCGCTTCCTCTGAAAGATGAATCCCCAAGGAATCTGAAAAAGCGTCAGCAATCGCAATCATCAAAATCCCTCCAACTACCACCATCTTAGAGTGCGTACCAGAGTTCAAACCAACAATCATCCCAAGCGTAGTGATGACCGCAGACGTCACCCCAAAGCTCATCCCCGTTCTAAAAGCACTATTCATATCCAGGATTATATCCCTTCAAATTTAAATCTTCCCCTCATCCACCAAAAATCCTCTGGACAAAATTCTCCCCACAAGGTTCAGCAGGTTTTTCCGCAGAAGGCCAACCATGTCTCTCCCATTTTCCATCCACACAAATCCAATCATCCTCATTGCTCAATGTTTTCAAAGCTACCATTAAAACAAGAACTACAATTGCCGCAAGAATAACAATCGCCCATATCTTTCTCATCTTATTCTTAATCCCTAGAAAAATTTAAACTTTCCTACTTCAAACCTCAATCCTTTTCAATAGAATAAAAAACCTCATTGTCAGAGTTGAAAACCTCAAAGTTGTAATTCAACCTTTCAAGAAGACTTTCAAACCAAATTCTCCTTGGATGATTCATCTTTTTACCTGACAACTTCCTTGTAGCAAAACTAACTATTAGTTTCTTGCAAGGAACTTTTGTGATTATTTCTTCGGCGTGTTTTTTGCCGATTATATCGAGAACTTTTAGTATGAGGCAAAGGTCTGCTTTGGGCAGATTGTTTTTTGTTTTTAGATTTCTTAAATCGCAGACAAAAACATTTCCTTTGATTTTGTTTTTTTTGAAAAATTCCTTAATTAATGAAAGTTCGTCTTCGTTTATGTCTGAGGCATGGTAAACTATGTTTTTATTTGCAAGTGCAATTGGATTTAATCCACAACCAAGGTCTAAGATTGATTTGGGTTTAAGTTTTTTGATAATACTGCGGAGTTTGGGGTAAAACTGGAGTCGTTCAGAAGTTGAAGAATGTGTTTTCAATAATTTTTTTATATCTAAAAGGGAGCGAGCCTTTGTGGTTTTTTGAAATCTTCCTACAAGGAGCCTTAATTCTGCTCTTAGTTCTTTGATTATTATTTTAAGTTGTTTTTCAGAAAGATTCTTTAGGTTGAGATTGTATTTTTTTAAATAGCTATTTAGACAATTTTCTACAACTATGTCTGCTAATCCTGCCAGCTCTTTTTTTTGTTTTATTTTTTTTATTATGTTTTCTTTAGATTGCATTTTGGGATACTTATTTAAATCCAATTTAGTATATTTAAACATGAGGAAAGGCAAAAGAGGGCTTGGTCATGTAGAAGTCATATTGTCATTTGTGCTTTTTATTGTGGCTGTTGGTTTTGCACTGTATTTTTTTAATCCTGCCGGCGGGGACAGATTGGTTGAAAGTTCTTTAACATATGCTTTTAGGGAAATTTCTCAGAATACTAGTGTGGGGGTGGAGACTTTTTCTGTTGTGATTAATAACTCTGAGATTCCTACTAGTACAAATATGATTGTTTTGGAGTTTTCAGGGATTGAAGGAAAGACAAGAGTTGAAACCTATGATGGGGATGTTTTGGAGTCTTTACATGAGGACGAGTTTATTTATGTTAGTTCTGGAGATTGGAACAGCATAGCTTTTGTTTTTGTCATGTTTGGTGAAGAGTTTGAAGAAACAGATGGATTGTCTGGAACTCACGATGCGAATTATTATGAAGTTGGCTCTTCTAATTTGAAAGAAGTGATTTCTGAAAAAAGATTTTTAGTGCTCAACCAAACATACTATAAAGATTATCTCACATTAAAAGGTGAAGAGCAATTCAACCTGCCAGACATGGCTAATTTTGGCTTTTCCCTTGTTTTTGATGAAAATGATTTTATCATAGCAGAAAAAGAGATTCCTGCCGGGCTTGAGGTTTTTTCAGAAACAGAAAGAGTTGAAGTTCTTAGAGACAATGGAAATATAATCTTCGCTGATTTGATTGTTAAAGTGTGGTAGAAAATGGATAAACCTCTCCTGAATGGAGAAGCATCATAAGACAGAATGTTGAAAAAAGCAAGAATAAAAAGAGAAGGAATTAGAATTGGCGGTTATGATAATTATAATTGCAAAGTTGGTGTGGGTGGTTGGGGAGACATGGTTTCTATTCTGATATTTAACAAAGTAAATTTTGGGGGCAGCTAATGAACAAAAAAGGTTTTATGAAAATAGTTGAAGCGACGATTGCTGTTTTAATTATTTTAGTTGCCATCATGCTTCTTTCTTCTCAAGGAGATGTTCATGAAGGGAGAGACTTCAGCGAGATTTTGCCTCTTCTTTTAGATGAAATAGCTCAAAACCTAACATTAAGGGAGGAAATAATAAGTGATTATGATGAAGATGCTTCTGAAACAAGTATAGAAGAATCTCTTAAAGCCCGTATTACAAATCCTTTATTAGAGTATTCTATTGAGATATGTGATTTGGATGAGGTCTGCTACTTGAAGCCGTATCCTTCTGATGCAGAAGACAACATTTTTGCTTCTGAAAGAGTTGTAAGCGCTGACATAAAAAACCAGGAGTTTGCTCCTAAAAAAATAAAGTTTTTCTTGTGGAAGAGGTCTGGTTGAAGTTTATTTGCGGATTCAAAAGGTATACCACCAAGTTATAATTCATAATATTTTTATTGGGCATAGGTTGAGGAAATTAATGAAATGTGTTTTGGGTTATTGTTTGAAATAACAAGATATTTTCAAGTTAGGGTTGTTCAGAGTCCTCAATGAAGAATTATAATTCTCTTTATTGGTTTTCATTATTATTAGTTTGGATTGTGTCAATTATTGTGGACCTAAATGATTAAAATCCAATAAGCTTTATAAAGTTGCATTATCTTTAAAAACAATGAAGGGGTTACTCACTGCTTGTTTAATTGCAATTGTCTTATTTTGTATTTTGACTTTGGGAATTGTTTCTGGATTGGTAAGGCAATGTGATGATGGCCAGACGATTTTTAAAGTAGACAAAGACACAAATGCTCATGGAGAGGTATGGGACCAGGACACATATGCTGGAGAAATTTGCTATAACGAAATATTTGAAGGTTCTTATTTAGAATCCGACCCTCATCAATGTGATACTATGAATGCTGTGTTGAGATTTAGTGATGTGAGTAATGCTCATGCAGAGATTCTTGATTTAAACACAGTGACATATTCAGATGTGTGTTTTGGGGATTTAGACTGTACGCAGATTACATCTGGAAATTGCAGCCAGCTTGATGGTGGACCAGAGGGCGGAGGAACAGATTGGAGCAGAATTATTTCTTTATCAGACATTACAAATGCGCACATGGCTTTTGGAGATTATTATGTTAATATGATTTGCTGTAAAAGCAGTAATGCGAATTCTATTTGTAATTACGATAGTGTATGTGAACCTGCAAGAGGTGAAAGTGAAGAATATTGCATAGACTGCTTAAGTGTGTGTGGAGATGATGTTATAAGTGGTTTGGAAATTTGCGATATCGGCTTAGATCAAGCTCCTGGGGGGGGAGATGATCTTTTAAATGGAAAAGATTGCACGAGTTATGGTGATGACCCTTCTCCGTTTGTTGGAGGTAATTTGATGTGTGCAGAAGGTTGCCGGGGGTTTGATGTTTTTTATTGTACCCTTCCTGATTGTGGTGATGGTGAAATAGATGGTTTAGAAGACTGTGATCCTCCAGGTCTCGATAATAATGAGGCCTGTGATACAGAGGAGGGTTATGAAGGGATTAAATTTTGTAGAGATACATGCAGATGGGGCGAGTGCATAGCACAAGGAGCTTGCGGTGATGGGGTTGTTGACTATCCCCCAGAAGACTGTGACTTTGATTCTTACGGGGAGCCGATTTACCGAAGTGGCATAACTGATTGTGAGGGAGTGGACGATGGTTTTCTTGGAGGTAATTTGGATTGTATTCTTGCTGAAGAAGAAAATGAATGCAGATTTAATGTGGGTGAATGTGTTGGTGGTGTTGGTTTTTGTGAAGATGAACAGCCTTTTTTCTATCAGGTAACTGGGTCTTACTTTTCTCCACAAAGTTGTTATGAATATAATTTAGTTTACCCTGATTCAGATGATGCTGATGACAGAGAAGAACTTTGTGCTCGTAATTGTGTGCCTGGTGCTTCAGACCCTGTGAATAATGGCTATGGAGGAGAGGCATTAGATGTCTGGGGTTGTGACTGGGACTCTTCTGGAGCAGATGGAGGAGAATGTTATTTTTATTTTACAGATATTGATAGTGGTGGTTTATGCAAAACTGAGTTGTTATATGCAGAAGAATGTAGTGCTGATGACGCGTTTAGAACGGTTGTAATAAATGCGACACCAATCGGCGGGAGCTGGCAGTGTGATGCAGGATGTGGTCCTGGGGTTGCATGTGAAACACAAGTTCGTTGCCCGCGGGTTATAATACTTCCTTTCTTTGGAGCAATTGCTTTTGTTTTTGGCATTATCTCAATTAGTATTATCTATCTTTGTTGGAAAAGAAAAAAATGAGAAAAAAAGAATTACTTGGTTTTGTTGTTTTTGTTTTAATGATTTGTTTAGTTAGTGCAGAGTTTGAAGTTGATGAAAGTTCTTCAATGATTGAAGTCAGGTATTATGAAGGAGACCTTGTTCAAGGGAGAGTGAACATGAGTTTTTCTGGGCAAGATAATGTTGGTTTTGAAAGCAATTTTGATGGTGGAATAGGATTACTTGAGCTTCTTGAAAAAATGAATTATAGTTTAGGAAGGGATTTTACCTGCAACCCTGCAAGTTGTGAAAGTGGCTATCAAACACTAACTGGCTCTGAGACTAAGACTATCAACTTGAACAATAAAAAAACTTATGGTTTAAAAATAAAAGAAGATGAATACCTCATAAACGAAACAAGGGAATTTAGGTTTAGTGTTTTCACAGATGATGTGATTAGCTGCAATAATACTCTTTTTATTGACTTGTTTGATGACGGAACAATAGATTTTTACAATATAGTAGCAAAGGGTTATGATTGTCCTTATTATGAAAAAGATTTCGGATGTTTTGAAGAAGAAGATGTGACACGTCAAGCTACTGTTGCGTCTGATATTTATTATTGTGAGCTTGTAAAAAATTTGCCTCCTGCTCCTGCTTATAAAATTGGAGCAATAGTGGACAAAATAGGTCCTGGTTCTTTGGGTTTTGCATTAATTCCTTTGCAAGACGGATGGGATTCTTATGTAGAAGGAGTAAATGCGACTGTTCCATTGGGGCAAGACATAGATACAAGTGTTGTTGTGGATTACTCATCAATAGAAAGATTTGACGCATTAGTGTGTGTTTGGACATCACATGAAGGAAGTTTTCTTATAAATATGAATGAAAACGACGGCAATACCTGTGGTGCGAATTATCTTTACGGACAAGAGGTTGTTATAGAAGATATGGACATAGACTATGAGATATATGCAATTCCTAAGGCGTATTCTGCTGTGGGTGATGTTTTGTTTGATAAATATATTTACGAAGATATGACTGAAAGGGACTTGCTTAGTGATATAGATAATTATCTTGCCACAGCGCATGGTAATAATTGTTCAGGAGAGGGTTGTGTTATTCTGTTTAGTGTCTGGGGCAGAGGATACTCTCCAAATAATAATTATAGTTATATTGACCAGAACATACATTCAGCATACTTGAGATATAAAAGACAAGATGGTTTGCTCCCAACAGCTGATGGTAAAATTTATGAACTAAGGGAAATACCTAGTAAAATTAATTCTGAGGCATATCTTGTTTTGGATGTTGAAAAAATGGAATTTGAAGTTCCTAATTCTGACGGGAAGTATACTTTTGAGTTGAGACTTGATGGAGAAGAAATAATTGATGAGAGAATTGATGTTGACATTGGTTTTGGATTTTATGTTGTTCCTAGATTTGCATTTGTGGGGAGGGAGACAGCCTTTACCGCAGATACCCAATTTAATGTTAGTTTTTCTGCTTGGAATTTTGGCGATGGTAGTTCAACTGTTTATTCTAGTGATAACTCTGCTAAACATACTTATACTGCAGAAGGAAATTTTGTTGTTACAACAACCTTAACTAAATCGTCAGGAAGCAATTCTACGAAAAGGTTCAAGGTGGTTGTTGGGGAAGCAAAAACTTCTGCAGAATTAACACTAAAAGATTATGAATCTAGAATTGCTAATCTTCAATCTGAAATAAACAATTTTTCTGATTGGATAAAACCGAGCATTGAAAGTGTTTTAGGTTTTAGTTTGATAAAAACAGTAGTATCATCTAAAAGGTCAGAGTTTGAATTGAAAGTTAATTCAACAGATGCTGTTGATGAGGATTACGTCCAAATTGTTAATTCTTTGATGAGTCTGACTGTTCCTTACTCTATCTTTGTTAGTGAGAGCGGGTCTTTGCCGGCGCTGGTCGGTTTTGATGGTATCAATGTGGGGCATATAAAAAGCCTTTCAACTCTGATTAGCGGTGCTGATAATGAAAAAATCAAAGCAAATATTATTGCCTGGATGAGCCAAAATTATGATGTTTCTGTTGATTTTAAAACAGTGTCTGCGTTCGGGGAGTTTGACACCTTGAACTTTTTAAGGATTTATAATATCAATATTGTGCAAAAACCAGGGAAAGCGGAAAATATTTCTTTTCTCATTATAGACAAACCTAATAGCACGATGGTTTTCAAATCCCAGATAGGTGTTAAAGAAACAATCAATGGGGGAACATATCTTGAGATATACGGTTCTAATCCTTTAAGTGACGTAGAGTTTTTAGTTATAGGTAGTGGTGCGCCAAATGTGGCTGATCTCGGAGTGTATATTTCTCCTGCATTGGGTGCATTGGGTATAACCAACAAAACAATCAGACAAGGGTGCTGGTATTGCGACCCTGAAGGATATTTTAATTGGAATAGATTTTTTATAGGATCTGTTATCCTCATTACAATGACTCTTGGGGTTTATATTATTCTTCAGTCATGGTATAAAAGATATTATGAAAAACATTTGTTTAAAAATCCCAATGATCTTTACAATTTAATTAATTTTTTATATAACTCAAGAAAGGTTGGTTTAAAGGATAGCAGAACTAGGAACAAACTCCTGGAGAGAAAGTGGACAGGAGAGCAGATAAGATATGCATTTAGAAAAATACAAGGCAAAAGAACAGGCATGTTTGAGATACCATTATTTAAATTTATTGAAAATAGAAAAGTAAGAAAGGAGATTGAGAAAAAACAAGGAAGACCGGTAGACACAAGATTTATTAAAAGGCCTAATTTATAATTAAGATGTTTAAATTATTAAAAAAATTTTCAGCACGGGTTTTTGGAGGACTTTTTAGAAAAAGAGAAAGTTTAAAAATTGGATTTTATGGTCCACCAAACGGTGGCAAGACTACTCTGGCAAACAGAATTTGTAAAGATTGGACAGGAGAAGAGATAGGCACTGTTAGCGGAGTTCCGCATGAAACTCGCAAGGTTCAGATTAAAGAAAAAGTTGAAATAGATTACAAGGGAAAGATACTGACTTTTAAGATGATTGACACGCCGGGGATTGCAACAAAGATAGACTATGAGAATTTTTTGAAGTTTGGGATGAAAAAAAGAAATGCGAAGAAAAGAGCGAAAGAAGCGACGCAGGGAATTATTGAAGCGATACAGTGGCTGGATGATATGGATGCTGTTATTGTTGTTCTTGATTCTACTCAAAATCCATATTCGCAGGTCAACATCACAATTATTGGCAATTTGGTTGCTAGGAAAATTCCAGTTTTAGTCGTGGGAAATAAGATAGATTTAAAAAAAGCTGATGTTAAAAAAATAGTAAATGCATTTCCAGAGTATGATGTTGTTGGTATTTCGGCAAAAGAGGGCAAGAGGATGGATGATTTTTATGAATCGTTGTTTGCCTTATCAAAAAAAGTTTAAAAGATGGTGAAAAAAATAAAAAAACTGAAAGGGTTGGGGTTGCAGGTAATACCTTTTTCAGAGGTGCAAGAGTTGTCAATATCTCAGAGAGTTAAGAAAATTTTGAATATTGTTTTAGGAAACAGAATTGTGATTTTGCACGGTCGTTTGAGGCCGGAGGAAGAAGCTCGTTTGATTGAGGACACAATGGCTTTGGTTGATCATGTTAAGAATTTTAAGGGGATTGAACTGGCTGTTATTGAGCCAAACCCTAGAAGCATGGGTTTTTTTCTTAAGATGAAGCACGGGATTGCCAGGAAACTTGTTGGAAATAATACTGCATTGACTATTATTGGTCCTGCTACAGTAATCAAGGAGATAAAACGGGATCCTAAGAAGCTGGAGTTGATGTTGCGGTAGGTTCTTTATAATTTCTCCTTAGTTAAAGTTAACTTTCTACTTTTACTTTTTTACCGGTGAAGTCAAGATAGAGTTTAGGATAATAAGCAATTCTTCTTCTTACACCCTTCTTTACTTTTACCCTTCCATTTAATATAACCTCTGCGGGGTAATAAGGTAATAAATCAAGTTCATTAAAGAGCTGTTCAAGTGGATCCCATATCCATTTTTGTTCCTTCCACATTAGGCTGTCTAATTCTCTTATAATCAGCAAGAAGATGACTCCAAAAGTTGCAAGAAGAATTGAAATAAAAACTGAAGTTGTTGAGTTATCGTTAATAGTAAAAACACTCAATAAAATCACGACTAGCAAACCTATTAGCATATACCACTTAAATTTAAGCATTTTATTTCTAACAAGATATTCTATGTGTTTTCTATCTTTATCTGCTTCGTTAATACTATCCAAAATTCTTCCATACACTTCTTCTTGCTTTGGGGTCTTTATTTTTAAGTTTTTAAGATAGTCAAATAGTTTTATGAATTCTTTGTTTGCTTTATAAAAATCAACTATAAAATAGTCAATTGTTTTTACATAATAATTATCTATTAACTTTTGAGTTTGTTTTTGGACTTTTTTACTAAAAATGGATGACATCTTATAAATATTCAAATAGATTCCATCATCTTTTCTCAAAGTCACCCTTAATCCATCTAATCTTTTGTGTCTGTTTTGCATTATTTGAGCACCGATAATTCCAAATAAAAACGTAGCAACTGAAAGGAGGGCTATTATTAGTCCAGTTGGTCCCTGGCCCTTTACAAAAATAGCAATCAGTGTAGAAACTACAACTGCTAAAAAAGTCCCCTGTCCGATACTTATTCTTCTTTTCACATGTTAAAATAGATCGAATAATATTTAAAGTTGACTAAGAAATCATCTAATTGTCTATTTCTAAGACTATTCTTTATGAGAACTCGGGGCCGGTTATTTATCTATAAAATTCCCTTACCCGAATAACTCTGAATTAGTTTAATCTTCCTCTTTCTTCAACTTTTCCTCGCGGTTTTTCTTTCTCTTTTCTAAATCTTCAATTTGTTTTTTCCAATAATCTTCTAAGTATTCTTTTTCATGCCCAAACTTCTTAATTTTTTCTTTATGGAGGTCTATCTGTTTTCCAATACTCTCAATTCCCTTTTCTAGTCTTTTTTTTCTTTTAGCCATTTTTCTATCTCTTTTAATCTTTTAAGTATATAATGATATAATTTATCTGCTTCTTCGATTGGTATTTCTTCTTCTTGCTTTTTGTTATTTTTAACCCTTAAGTATCCTTCATGGGCTTTTAATGACCCTGAAACTTTCTTTATCAACGAGATTACCTCTTTATTAGAGACCTTTTCATTTCTTCTTAATTTGTCTATGATATAGACTGTTCTTAGATTAAGAATAAGAGAATATGCTACTGCATCTGAGCAGTTAGATGGCCATTCTTTATCTAATTTTATCATCTCTCTATCAATTGATAGGGAAGATTTAGACAGTTCTATACGTCTCTTCAAGTTCTTTTGGTTTAATTTGGATTTCTCTTTATACTCATTAATTAGTTGGTAATTTATTATGGCTTTAGCCTCCTTAATCATTGGTAGAATGGGCAGGGCATTATTCTGCAATTGTTTTTCTAAATCTTCCTTGGGGATTAGGATTATAGAGTATCTCCCTGTTTCGATTTTTTTTCTTATCTTGTTTGTTATGACTAAAACATCTATATCGCTTCTTTCTGTTTGTTCGCCACGTGCGTAACTTCCAACTAGGTAAATTCCTTGTGTTTTTTCCAGGTAGGGGGATAGGATTTCTAATATCTCTTTTTTTAAGTTCAATGCTTGTTCTACTAACTTTATTTTTGCAATTCCATTAAGCCATTCCTTGGGCAGGATAACTCCTGCTGAGTTTCCTACTCTGACAACTGGTTTGATAAGCTCTTGCTTCATGTTATAACAATGTTATAACCTTATTTAAATCTTCTGCTTGTTGTTTTTTCCACTAACTAAACCTTTATTAATTCTCCTTGTGTTGGAAAAACATGCCATACAAATGCGTGAATTGTTCAAAGCTTTATGATGACGGATCTGAACAGGTGTTGAAAGGTTGCGATAGCTGCGGAAGGAAGTTTTTCTTTTACATCCGAGAAGCCCAATTGGAAAAGATGAAAGAACAAGAAGAAAAAGAAGTTGTGCTGGACTCAAGTGAGAAAAAACAAATTGAACAAGATGTTCGGGAAATTGCAGGATTTGAAGATGAGGAAGTTCCTGTTTTTCTGGATTTTGAAAGTGTGAAAGTCGTAAAACCAGGAAAATATGCTGTTGACCTTGGAAATTTGTTTGCAACTGACAAGCCTCGGGTGTATAAGCTGGAGGACGGGAAATATATTATTGACCTTTCGCAGATTAGTAAACATCCTCTGCATAAACAAGTTTGAATTTGTGGTTTTTAAGAGAATTTTGAATTATTCAAAGTTCCCTTAAGAAGTAATTAAATTGCAACTGAGATACAATGAATTGTTGAGAGCAATTATAACACCAACCTCTCCACAAACCCCGTGTATTGAGGTTCTTGGATTTTTGTAATGCAGGGGTGCAGAGTGTAGCGATGCGCGAAGGACTTAAAAGGTTTAACTTCTTTATAGATTTATGAAATTGAAAAAACTAAATTTTTCCATTGGGAAGAAAGAATTTAATGAGCTAAAAAAAGAGACAAATAATTTTATTGATGTATTGAAAAGGCATGTTGGAAAAAACAGGGTAAACGCGGATGTTTTTCTTGGTGGAAGTTTTGCAAAAGGAACACTGGCAAAGGCAGAAGAGTATGATGCAGATATTTTTGTAAGGTTTGATTGGAAGTATGAAGATTTGTCTGCGCAGTTGGAGAAAATTTTGAAAGGTGTTGTGAAAGAGCTGGGGTTAAAGATTAAGAAAATTCACGGAAGCAGAGATTATTTTAAAGTTTGGAAAAACAAGATGTTGACTTTTGAAGTTATTCCTGTTTTGCGGATAAAAAAAGTTCAAGAGGCGAGGAATGTTACTGATTTGAGTTATTTTCATGTTAATTGTGTTAAAAGGCATTTGAAAGGAAAAATGAAAGAACAGCTTGCTTTGGCAAAAAAATTCTTTAAAGCAAATGGTATTTACGGTGCAGAGTCATACATTCATGGTTTTTCCGGATATGGGTTAGAGTGTTTGATAATTCATTACAAAAGTTTTGAGAAGCTGCTGAAAGAGCTGATTAAAGTTAAAGATAAAAGAGTAGTGATTGATTCTGCAAAACATTATAGAAAAAAAGATAATGTGTTTTTTGAATTGAATGAATCGAAATTGCATTCTCCGATTATTTTGGTTGATCCGACCTGGAAGGAGAGGAATGTTCTTGCCTCTTTGAATTGGGAAACTTTTAGAAAATTTCAGGATACAGCGAGGAATTTTATTAAAAATCCTTCTGAGAAGTTTTTTTATGGGAGAAAGGTTGATATAGAAAACTTAAAGAAAAAAGGCGAGTTTTTACACATTATTTTGGAAACAAACAGGCAGGAAGGTGATATTGCTGGGACAAAAATGAAAAAATTTTCTGGATTCTTAGTTCGAGAGATTGAGAAATATTTTAACATTTTGGAGAGAGAATTTTTTTATCAAGGAGAGGGACAGAAAGCGGATGTTTATTTGGTTTTGAAATCGCGGGGAGAGGTTATTCGGATTGGGCCGCCTTTGAAGATGGAGAAAGATGTTAAGAGGTTTCGGGCGCGGAATAAGAAAACATTTGTGAAGAACGGTGTTTTGCATGCGCGTGTGAAGATTGATTTTTTTGGGAGGGTGTTTGTTAAGAAATGGGCAAGGTCGAAAGAAGGGAAGATGAAGATGGGGGGGATGGGGGTTGTTGGTTTGAAAGTTGCTGAAGAGTTGTGAGTGTTTTATTTCTAATCTTATTTAACTGCTGGAAGTATCCTCTTGTCTCCTCGTAGATAATGTGTTCGGATTCTTTGCCCATTGTTACTATCCTTCTTTCTGGAACAGATAGCGAGCCATCTGATAGAACCGGCATAAAACTTAAACGATCTCGAATTATTTGAACAGCATCTCCCCTTGTCTTTAAGGGTCTGGCAAGAATATAAGCATATACGTTTCTGTCTAGAACAGCATAAACTTCTGTTTGTCCTTCTGGCTCTTGATGAATGTTTACAAAATCTCCTTTTCTTAAATCAAGCACATCCTGCGAACATCTAATTAATTTAGCTTTCTTTGCCATTTATCTCCTTCCTTTGTACGGATAAGTTTCTCCGTATTTTCTACGAAACCGTTCTATCCTCGAATGTTCTCGATTGGGTTCTGATAATGGGTGAGGTTGTTCTTGCTTGGCTTCTTCCTCGTCTGCTCTTCGAATTTGACGATAACGCCCTGCTCCACCTGCAGCCATTACCTTGCTACATTGGCCTGTAAATACTCTTCTTGTCATTTTACTTCATCCTCTTCATTCCGGCTTCAACAATACCTGTTAAGGCTTGTGCGAAAAATGGTGAGTTCAACCAAATTGCAATTTCCTCTTCTGCTTTTTCAGAAGTAATCATGAATAAAACTTCTGATTTGTCTGAGATGTATAATCTTGCATCGTACTCTGTTGTTGCTGGTTTGAGATTTATTTTTGCACTAATTTTCTTCACTTTTTCATCTGGACCTGTCAAAGCTAACTTTACTTTAATATCTTTCTTTGCAGCTTGTTCTAACGCAGGAAGTAAAACCCTGCTTTTGTCTTCAAAGTCTAAAACAGAAGTTGAAATGAAGATTTCTTTTTTTGCATTTTGAATTAGTTCTCTAAGGCGGGAAACAATATTGGAACGGCCTCTTAACGAGCCAGTTATTTCATGCGTTTTTATCGGGGAAATTCCTGTTTTGTGGAGTTTTTCTAGCTCTTCATATTCGATAGTTTCTTTTAGAGTTGAAAGATTTTTTACTTTTTCTTGTGCTTGTTGTAGTGTGTTTGATTTCATTTTTTCTAATACTTCTATCGGTTTGACAGCGATGTATTTTACAGGCTTTCCGATTTTGACAATTGCAAATCCTCTCTTTTCTAGAGATTCTAATACGTCGTAAGTCCTTGATCTAGGAACACCAGAAATTGTTGCAATTTCACCAGCAGAAGCAATTCCTTTAGAAAGCAAAGCTATCCAAACCTTGGTTTCATAAATATTTAGATTGAAGTATTCTTTGATTCTCTTCACTAATTCTTGCTTTATCATCATGAAGGGACAACAATCAGAGGGTATTTAAAGTTTTTGGTTTGTTGTAACTAATGGATGACAAAGGGGGAAATGTTTAAATAGGGTGTGTTTGTGGTTGAGATATGGAACTCAGAATGGGTTTTTTGAGCAGAGAGGATGAAGAAAAAGAGAAGATGACAACTCTAGAGCAAACTGTCGGAGCACGTTTTATAGAGAGAGAGAGCCTTTTCCAAATGACGTTGGAAAACTAAGGCAGTTGTATGTTCATAGTGGTACGTTGTATGGGGTCTATAGGGGTATTAATGAAAAGGGGTTTGGAGTTTTGCATCCACATGTTGTTTTTGAACCTGTGAATCCTTTAGCTGTTAAAAGAGATGAAATGGAGTATGAATGTGTCTGGGAAACTTCTGTTCCTAAAAGATTCTTAGCTAATTCAATAATAAGTATTGACGTGTTAATCCATGGGTTGCTAAAAAAGATGGTTCCTAATCTAGCTGATAAAGATTTAAAACAATACCTAGAACAATAACCTAGCAACACCTAATCCGACAAAGCATCCTATTGTTATAAAAGGCATGGCAGGATAGAACTTTCCTTTTTCTGATAGGTAGAATAATCCTGCTAGAGCAATGGTTGCTCCGAGTGTGATTAAAAGAGCTGGGATTAAGCCCATCTGGATTAGGACAATTCCTGCGAGGATAATTGGAAACACGACATCGCCTCCGCCGAGAATCGCGACCCCTACTTTTATTTTCTTTTCTTTCTGTTTTTTAGACTTGAATTTCGCTGCTTTTTTAAGTATCTGTTTTTGCCTCTTGCCTAGGTAAGGAACAAAAAAACCTGTGAAAACCTTTAACTTTTGAATTTGGTATTGGGCCATTTTTTGCATAAAGCCAGAGTGCCATACAGCATACATATCGTAGAGAGATATTAAAATAAAAATTATGACAATTGCTAACAACGGTGCCTTTGTCCAAGACAGCAGCATAATAACAAAGATTGCTCCTATGCCTGGATAGACTAAAAGTTCTGTTAGATTGTGCACGATTAAATTTCTCTTGAAAATTTTATAAAATGCCAAAGGCAAAGCGATAACAAGTGAAAGCAGAGATGCGTATTGTATTTTTAATAAAACAGCATTAATTGTTATACCCATGGCAAGCGATACAACTACAAAAAACCACAATCTGAGAAATGTTTCTGCTTTATATTTTGTTAAAACTAACATTAAAATTACGACAACTGAAAAAGCTATTGCAAAGCTCAAAACTAAATCCCATGCAGACCTTGGTTCAATGTCTTCTGGCGGCTCCATGCCGTAGGGCAAGACCGCGGTGTCTGGTGCATATTTACTAACTACAAATATTCCAAGCAGTTGAGCTAGGAGGAACATCGCCAATAACAAGAAAGTTATTTTCAAAGAATGTTTCATGGCTGGAAAAAGGAAGGGGGGTTTAAAAAGATTCCTTTGGAATCTTTAACTTTCGTTTCTAACGAAACTTCAAGTTTAATTGTTTCTTGAATATTATTTTAACCTAATTGTCTCTAAATTCTTTGGAACTGTTGTTTCGATTTTATTAGAACGATAAATAGTTGAAGCGAGGTCAAGAGATTTGGAAATTTCTCCGTGGTTTATTATTATTTTCTTTGGCCTTGGACTCATTCTGTTTACGTATTGTAGCAATTCATTTCTGCTAGAGTGAGGAGACAAACCATACATTGTTTCGACCCTTAAATTGACTTTTATTGTTTCATTTCCATAATCTGGTCCCATGTTTACCTCTTTTGCCCCTTCCTTTACTTCCCTTCCGAGAGAACCCACGCCCTGATAACAACCAAAAATTATCGAATTGTTTGGGTTATCTGCAAGGTGTCTGAAATATTCTCTCGATGCACCACCCATAAGCATCCCGTGAGTTGATATGATTATGCAAGAGCCTCCCTCCAACGCTTCTTTCCTTTCTACTGCGGAACCTACTCTCTTGAAGATGTCTGAGAGGAATGGGTTGTTATCTTGGAATATTTGGTTTCGCACATTGGCTGAAAGAAAATCAGGATATGCCGTGTGAATTGCATTTATATCCCATATCATCCCATCAACGTAGACTGGAATTTTAGGCAGTTTGCCTGTGCGGATTGCTTCTTCAACCCTTAACATTGTTTCTTGAGCGTGGCCCAATCCTAATTCGGGAATTAAGACCTTTCCTTTTTTTGTTAGGGTGTCTTGAATTATCCCCATAAATCTTTCTTCTACTTCTCTCATTGGAGGTAAAACATCGTTCTTGCTTCCATAAGTTGATTCTAATTGGAGGGTTTCAATTCTTGGAAATCGGTTTGTTGCAGCGTCCAATAAACGAGTTCTTGCATATTTTGTGTCTCCTGTATAGACAAAGTTATGCAAGCCGTTTCCAATGTTGATATGGACTAAAGAAGAGCCTAAAACATGACCTGCGTTATAAAGAGTTATCCTGATATCTGAAGTGATGTCTGTAACCTCTCCATAACCCAAGCAAATGGAATGCCTAACCATCTCCTTTATGTGCTCTGCCTTGTAAAGCGGGAACTGGGCTTTTTTATATGCAACACCTATCAAATCAAGCTGCGACAAGGAAGAAATATCTCGTGTTGGAGCTGTCATATATGTTGGTCCTTTATATCCCATCTTATACAAGTAAGGAACTAAACCAACATGGTCAAGATGTGCGTGAGAAATAATTATTGCGTCAATCGTATTTAAGTCTCCAATTTCTGAGACATCCAAGTAAGGGTATTTTTCTGGGCCTTCTGAGATTGCAGGATTGATGCCGCAATCGAGCAAGATTTTAGAATTGGGTGTATGGAGCAACAAACAAGAACGGCCAACTTGTCCTCCAGAACCGAGAAATGTCAACCTTACCCACATCTCTTTTTTTTCAGGATTCCAATCATTATAGATTTTCCTTCCAATATCGTTTAAAAATTTTTTTCTGTAGGTGTTGTTGGCATATAAAACTGAACGAATTTTTTCAGTTATTTTTGAAGGGATTGCAGGACTTCTTTGAACAACTGGCAGCCAAAATGTTGATTTTTTTATATCATTTAAAATCGCACCTTGTTTTCCGATTACAAGGCCTGGTTTTTTTGCTTCAATTATGACTGCGCTTCTTTGTACGTCAAAGATGATATTAATTATTTCTGCTTCTTCTTGGACTAGTGCCCTTATGGTTTTTTCAGTTTCTTCTTCTGAAGCAAGAATTTTTTTGTCTGCTCTCAACTCTATTCGTTTTTTTATTTTGGAAACAACTTCTTTTATTTGACTGTCTCCATTTCTAAAAAAATCCTTGTCTTCTGTGTAGAGGACTATATTTGCTCCTTCAAAAGTTGCGTCGGTAATTACATTTGGAATCTCTTCTTTGATTGTTTTCAAAATGTCTGGCATTTTATCTCCTGTCTGTGGTTACTTATACTGTGGAATAATTTCCTCAGAAACAACGTGTTTTATTCCTTCTTTTGTGATTGTGAAAACATCAATTCCGTTGCCTGAACCTGGATCTCTTTCTATAGAAGATTTAAGGCATTCTGTGGCTAGTTCTGCCCCATCCTTAACAACTATATCTTTCCTATATTGTCTCTCCAATAATCCTAAAATGTAAGGCATTCCTGATGAGAAATTAGCATCATAATCCTCTACTTCTGCTGCAGAACCTGCTGGCTCAATTGTAAATAATGAAGTTTTCCCATCTTCATCAACACCTGCAATTAAAGTTCCTACAACACTCGGAATCATACTCTGAGTTCTTATATTTCTATACGTGGTAATTGCGAGCAAGTTTGCTGCTTCTTTTACACTTGGTCTAGACTTTGTCTTTAACTCTTTTAGTCTTAACTCTGCTGCAAGAACTTTATTGGTTAATTCAATATCTGAAACGCTTCCAGTGTGGGCTGCAGCGATGAATTCTGTCACTTTTCTTAATTTCAATTTATTTTTCTTCATGACTATTGACATTTCTGCTCCGCCAGCAGTTGAACGCCTATCTGCCCCTAGAACAACACCATCTTTGCATACAATTCCGACTATGCTTGTACCTGATTTTAAGATGCTTTTTGAAATTTCAGAGTTCATTGTGTCCATAGTATTCAAGAACCAATTATACTCAAAAAATATCCTCAGAGTATTTAAAGATTTCGGCACAAGGTTTAAATTTGGTAAAAATCAATTATTTGTATGAAAGAAAAAGAAAAGAAGAAAAAGGTTGAAGAAGAGGAAGAAAAGGAAGGTTCTGAAGAGGAAGAAACTGACGATGTTGATGAAAAAGATCCGAAATTTCTCCTGGATTAATCTGTTTCTTGAATAGGTGTTTGAACTATTTGTTCTACGAAGGAAGTGTCTCCTTCTTTAGACACTTTCAACACGTTGTCCACAAACCCCTCTATTTTTTGTTCGTGGCTTACAATTATAAGCTGTTCGGCGTTTAATTCTTCAAGTATGTCTCTGATTTTATTGATTTGGGTCTCTGAAAAACCATCTGTTGGTTCATCCAGAATTATTAACCCCTTTGTCTTTATTTTGCTCATTAAAGAATTGATTGTCTGGTTTAAGGCGAGTCGGTAGGCAAGAGCTACTGCTGTTCTTTCTCCACCAGACAGATAACCATATTCCATTTCTGTTTCTCTTTGCAAGATTATTGGAGTAAAACTCTCGTCTATTTGAGAATCTAAAGAACCTTCTTGAACAAGCATCAAAAACCATTTTCTGAACAGACCAGAAAATTCGTTTCTCAATTTTAGGAGAATGTTGTGTTCAGTTAAATCAATTAAATTTAGAAATTTAGAAGAAAGCCAGTCTATCATCTCGTTTAATCTGTAAAGCTGTTTTTTAGATTCTTCTTTTTTCCTTGTAGCTTCTTCAAAAAGAGAAATCTCTTTATGAGACAATTCTAGTTCTTTTTCTAGTTCTGCTATCGTGATTTCCACTTTTCTTTCTTCTAAAGCTGCTTGTTTTAATTCCAATTCCTTTTTCTCAAAGTGGGTTTCAAAAGGAGAATATCTCAAAATTTTTTCTTTTAAATCGTCTATGCGCTTTGTAAGAAAGACTTGGTCTTCTTCAATGATTCTTTTTTGTTTTTCTAAATCAAATAGTTTGTTTTTTGATTTTTCTAAATGCTCTACTCTTGACTTGAGAATTTCCAATTTAATCTTATTTTCTTCTAATTCGTTGATTTCTTGTTTTTGTCTTTCAATTTTTTTAGAAAGTTCTTTTCTTTGCAATTCTAATTCTTCCACGTTTCTTTTTATCTCGGAAAGTTTGTTTTCTGTTTCGTTTAAGATGTTGTGTTTATGATGGCTTGGAACATCCTGGAGGCAGGTGGGGCATATATCTATTTTGAAGATTCGCTCTTTTTTAGATAAAATCTCTTTTTTTTGTTGTTCAAAGAAGTTGCATTTTGTTATTATGTTTATGTTCTCAGAATTTATGCCTTCAAATATGCTTTTTTTTGTTTTTATTTCGTTAAGGAGTTTCGTGTATACCTCCTCATTGAAAGGTTTTGCTTCAGATATTGTCTGCTTAAGTTCTTGTTCTTCCTTTAGCAATGAATCCAAAAATTCTCTTTTTGTTGAAATTAAAATTCTTGTTTTTTCTATCTCTCTTTCAAAAACTCTTTTTTCTTCTATCTTTTCTTCTAATCCTCTTAGTTCTGTTTCTAATAATTCTTTTGTCCTTGTCCTTTCGCCTAGTTCTAACTTGCGCACAAGTAGTTTATCTTTTAGAATTTTCAAACTAGATTTTCTTAACTCAATGTTCTCTTTATCTTTTTCTAAAGTAGATATCTCTCCTAGCAAAATCTTAGAATCGCTTTTCAAATCAGATAGGAGAATTGAAAGATTGTTTTTTATTTGCTTGTACTTGTCTATTCCAAAAACATGCCTTAAGATATTAACCCTTGTTTCTGAATCTTCTAAAATTATCTGTTTCATCTGCTCCTGTGCCGTGTGAACTGTGTAACGATAAAGAACATTGTTCTTTTTTACAAATTCAGGAGGGTAACCCAAGAGTTCTACGATCTTTGATTTAATTTCAGTTATAGAAGATTCTCTCTTTTCGTTGTTTATTGTTATTGATGCGTACTCATTGCTCACACCCTTAAGTGTTCTTTTTAATTTCCTTTCTATTGTCATTGCTTTTCCTGCTATTTCAAAGTCTAATGTTACTTCTCCAATTTGCTCGTTGTTTCTTAATAGAGAAGCGCCTTTCTGTCCTGGTTGTAATCCGAAAAGGGCATATTCAATTGCTAAAAGTATTGATGTCTTTCCAGAGCCTATATCTCCTGCAAGCAAAAGTGACCCCTCTGGAAACACTACCTCTTGATTCTTATAAGATCTTATGTTTATCAGTTTAATTTTTTTGAATTTCATGTTCATACATCATTAAAATTTTTTTTGTCTCTGAAAGTAAACGGTCTTCGAAAGTTGAAGATTTCTCATCTTCTAGTTTCTCCACTTGAAGCGCCCGCATAAGAGTATGTATTAATATGTTAAACTTCCCAGGGTTTTTCTCTTCAAATTGTTTTATTATTTCATCCTCGATGTTTTCTGAATCTAAGATGTGTATCTCCATTTCTGATTCTGCCATGTGCAGCTTTGACGTGCTTCTTAACAACACAAGGGCTCCTCTTTTTTTTACATGAGATTCGATTTTCTGAAAGTCTATGTCTGAAATCTTCCCTTTTTCCAGAATTCCATAAACCCTTACTATCACTATTTTTCCAGTTATTTCTTTTTCCTGAAGCAAATTAATTATTTTTTCTGTTGAGTCAAGTGCATTGTTGGTTTCTAAATGGATTGAAACAATGTCTGCAAGCTTTATTTCCTCTTTTGTTATGCGCCCATTATCATAAAAATAAAACGACCCTGCTTTTAATCCCTCTAGTTCTGAAAGGTTGTTGGGAAACGTCGGCCCAGAGTAAATTCTTCTATTCTTATTATACACTATGTGAAGATGTGCAAGCGCCAAATAATCTACATCTGGGAGGTTTTTTTCATCTATTGACTTCATTGGAATGTCACCTATGGCATCTTTCAATGTTGTATGAAGCATTAAAATTTTGAATAATCCTGGAGAATCTTGTAATTTTATTCTTTCTATATCTTCAACTTCTAAACCTGATTTTTTTCCAGGGTAGCCGTAAATTGCAATGTTTTTGTAGATTGTTGGTTCTAAAATTATTTTTCTATCTCTTTCTTCGTAAATTGAAACATTTTTGCAAAAACCTGCTTTTTCAAGAACGTCAAGAAAAGTTTTTCCAGAGACAGAATAATCATGACTGCCGGCGATTAAAAAAACAGGTATCTCTGCTTCTTTTAATTTTTTAAACTCTCCAAACGTGTCTTTAAGGGTTTCTATTGGGGGATAAGCTGAATCAAACAAGTCACCTGCAATTAAAATAAATTCTACTTTTTCTTTTATACACCTTTTCAAAGCTTCTTGAAAACTTTTGAAATTTAATTCTTTTAGTTCTGGCTGTCTCCAGCCACCTAAATGACAGTCTCCTAAATGAGCGAATTTCATGAAGATAAAATTAGGAGATGTTATATAAAGATTTATGAGGTAAGTTTTTGTGTTTTGTTATTTGGAGATTTTTACATTAAAGAGAAAGATTAATCAAAAATTATAGTGTGTTTAAGTAGGAGACAGATTGGCACAAACAACTGGTTGAGTTGTTATTGCGTTTTCACAGGGAACAAGATTTCCTTCTGCAAAAATTGCTGGTTGTATTTCTAAGACATAGTTTTCTACTTCTTCTTCTAACCGGTTAGTTAGAGAGTATGTTTTTTGGGTTGTTGACTGGTCCGGAGCAAGAGGGGAATTATCTCCTGGACCTTTTAATTCCATTTCTTCTCCCTCATTGATTTGTTGTCTTACTATCCTTCCTTCTGCTGCAAATCTTAAAAAAACACCAGATACATTAAATAATCCTCTGTTTGTTAGATTGATTGTTAATGCCTGTCCTTGTAAATTGCAAGAGTAGCTGTCAACAACCAAATATATATCTTCGGAGCATTCTGCTCTAATAGAAGGAAGATAAAATTTTAAAAAAGAATAAACCATGGCGCTGAGAGTAATGGTGATTACTACCAACAGCACATAAGAAATCATTAGACTTAAACCTCTTTTACTTTTCTTCATTTTGTTTTTTATTCATCTTCATATTTAAAACTGTTTAATTAAGGAACGTTTGGCTCAGAGGCTGCGACATATCTTTCGCTTTGTCTTTCTCGTTGTAATATCACAAAAAAAGTCTGGCCTGGTTTAATCTTAAAAGTGTGTTGGATGCCTTCTCCAAGGATCAAGGTTATAGTTTCCTCTCCTTGCGGATTAAATGTAGTGTTATATCTTCTAGTTTCTGTTTCATAAAATCCGGGGTCTGTATTTCCAATACCCAGGCTCACGCTTCCTGTATTTTCTGTTGTGTAAAAAACAGCAAACATTTCTGTTTTGTCTCCGTAGATTATGAGAAGGTCTGCTCCAGGGTTTACTTGTGCATAATAATCTGTTAAGTTTTCTATGTTGCTATTTCGTTCTTCTTTTATCAATGCGTTAAAAATCCCGCTGTCTATTATATTTCCTGATTCATAATTTATTTCCTTGGAGAGGTCGTAAATCAAGGAGTCTTCTCTTGGTGTTTCAACAGTTGTATAGAGAGTCACAAGCCCAATCATCACTGCTATTATTGCTATTGCTGCGATGAGAAAGAACTGGGCTTTTTTGTTCATTTGGTTGAGAAGGGGACTGGGTATTTAGGGGTTTTGGTTAAGTTGGAGCAGATAATAATTTGTTAAATGCCCTAGCTTGTTCTTCTTCCTCGCTTAACCTTGTTACTCTTCCTTGTTTGTTTTTCTCATCAGATTTTGAGACGCGATACCATCTCAATCCTCGCAAGAAAGTCCTTTTTCTTTCAACAACTGTGCCAGGACTATAAGGCCTAAAACTTTTTACTGTGTCTTCAACCCCTCCGTCTCGACCTATTAGTTCAAATTGATATCTTCTTAAGAACATGAAAATGCAACCTTTAACTATTATTTAAGTTTTAGGTATTCTGTGAAAAAGTGGCACGGACAGGGAACTAGCTCAGCATCGAACGAGAAGCTACCTCGTGTCCTCCTCAGCTTTGCGACCCTACAAGCATCATACTTCCCACTTAGGGCTGCTCCGATCAAGGCCTGACCCGGTTCATAAGAGTACGATCGAGCAGGACAAAGCCTCAACGTTAGACGCAAGACTCCGCGTTTTCAGCATCACGCGTTCCTTTAAGTCCACCATAAAGCCCGTTTGTGAATGGCGCAGGGCTAACACGCCGACTCGTCCGCACCAGAAATAGCAATTAGAGAGAGTTTTTAAGGTTAACTACTTAGAAAATTAATAAATTAATCGAGAAATTCGGACCTGCTTGATGGGCTTGGATCATATTTGTGTGGTTCGTTTTCGTCGAAAAGGTAGGGGGTTGGGGTGATTTGACTTATTTGAGCTTGTGTGTTTTCGGAGGCTCCTATGCCCTTGCATGGAGTATCTCCAGAAAGTCTTAAAAAATTTAATCCTGCAAACATGATTATTGTTGTAAGCCCTACCTGAATTGGCCTACTAAGGTAGCTTCTGTCTTTATGATTCCTGAGAGCCTCAAAGTCTCTTCTTACCTGTTCTTCCATGAATATTTCAAAAACCGAGCATATTTAAACTTTTCTAAATGTTTACATTGTGTAGTGTCCGCTATTAATGTTACCTTGTGGTTCTAAGTTGTTCATCATTTTTATTTCTTTCTCATCTTTTCTAGGAAAGCCTGATGTGGGGTTCGGAGTTTACCATTGGTCAAACCAGAATGTGGTCGCTTGTAGTTGT
>JAHITZ010000011.1 GCA_018817405.1 Nanobdellota archaeon | reverse complement strand
GTTTATTTAGAACAAGTCAGTTCTCACTATGTTTGTAGATACAGTGAGCGACGACTCGCTCACTTTTTTATATTAATCAAAATAGAAAAAGATTGCCGCAATTCATCCCACAGCTAAAGCAACGGGATTTCTTGCGGGACTCTAAAAAAACGATGCCACCAGAAGCCGTTCTTAAATCAATAGGGAGAGTAAAATCTCAGCCTTCTTTTTTGGCGCCAGTAGAATGTAAACATAAAGGGTGCATGGAAATTCCTTTTGAATTTGACCAGCACACACTTCCTGACGAGAGAATAAAATACCTAACTGAATTTTTAGGTTCATCTACGGTGCAATTACTGAAACAGATGGTGCCAGAAATAGAGCAAATAGACTTGCCGTCAAATAAAAGGCTTGCGATTAATAAAGGAGATTTGATTCATGCATACTATCATTATGCATTGAGTTATACTGAACCGCCAAAGTTTGATGTGCTGCATGTTGATTGACAGAGACGAGAGAGGAAAACATTCGGTCAGAGCAAGATATTTTTCAACAGCTTGCCCTCCGTCCAAACAAGGGTTTAATTCCTAGACTTCAAAATTTCATCTAAGTTTTTCTTGTACCATTCAAACGTTTTCTTAATTCCTTCTTCTATGCTGACTTTTGGCTCGTAGCCAATGGCTTTTATTGGTAAGATGTCTAGTTCTACTTCTTGGGGTTGGGCGATTTCTGGAGGGTAGAATGCCTTTGTGCCTTGACCTGCAAGTTTGATAATTAGGTCTGCTATGTAGCTAGCTTTTATCCCCTTGCCTGCGGAGAGGTCATACTCTTTGTTTGTTTGTTCCATTGCCATTAGAGTTCCATCTATGAAATCATCGATATATGTTGTATCAAGAGTCTTGTTTTCGTTCCCGAAGATCTTTAGTTCCTCACCTTGGAGGGCGTTTATGATATAGACATCAATTAGCCTTTTTGTTAGGTCGTTGAATGGCCCGTAGACAGTTGAAGGCCTTATGATTACGTAATCGATTCCATAACATTCGGCGTATGCTTTTACCAACTCTTCTCCATAAACCTTGCTTGCCGTGTAGGGATTTTTTTCCTTGCTCTCAACTCTTGACGAAGAAGCGAAAACCATTTTTGGTATTTTGTTTTTTCTGCAGAATTCCATGACTTCGTGCATGCCGAGAACGTTGTTGTCAAAAGCTAATTGTGGTTCTTCTATTGTTTTGTTGATTTTGCAGAAGGCGGCCAGGTGGATGAACATGTCTGCTTTTTCTGTTAGTTGGTGTTTGCCTATTTCTATGATGTCTTGGTTGTCTCGTTTATCAATTAGGAGAAGAGGTTCGTGGCCTTGGGCTTTTAATCTTTCTAGGAGAAATGAACCGATTAGGCCTTTGTGTCCGGTTAGGATGAATTTCATGATTAGGAGAAGGATGGGGGTTTTTTATAGATTGTTATCTCCAAGTAACATTAACATGATCAGTCCTCTCTCTTGGCTTAACCTCAACCTTACCTGGTTTTACCGAGATGCCTGCATTGAACATTATCTCGCCATTAAAAGCAATCATCGCAGCGTTGTCAACTAGCAAATCTTTTGAAGGGCAGAAAAACTTTGTCTTTTTTATTCGCTCTTTGCACATAATTTGACACATTTCTTGGAGACGAGAGTTACAAGCTACACCGCCACCTAGGACGAGTTCTGTCTTGCCTGTGTGGGCAAGAGCTCGCTCTGCTGCCTCGACCAACATTGAAAAGGCTGTTTCTTGTAAGCTATATGAAAGGTCTTCGACTTTTTCGCCTTTGTCGTAGAGTTGCTGGAGTTTTGTTTGGAGGCCGGAGAATGAAACATCCATGCCTTTTATAGAGTAAGGAAGTTCGATGTACTTGCCTTTGAGGGCTTTTTTTTCAATTTCAGGCCCTCCTGGAAATCCCATGCCAAAATGTCGTGCGACTTTGTCTATGAAGTTTCCAATACCAATGTCAAGGGTTTCACCAAAGACGCGATACTTGCCTGCAGCGTATGCGATAATTTGTGTATTGGCGCCAGATGCATAAAGTAAGACGGGGTCTTTTGCTCCAACGCTTTGGCCTATTTCTAAATGCGCGACGCAGTGGTTTACTGGAATTATTTGAACTTTCAGCCTTTTGGCAAGGGCTTGCGCGAATTTAACGCCTTCGTGTAAACACGGGGCAAGACCTGGGGCATTAGAAACTGCGATTGCTTTGATTTGTTCTGGAGAAATGTTAGCTTCATCTAGAGCTTTTTGATAAACTTTTGGTGCGACTTTTTTGTGATGTTGTGCTGACTCGGTTGGGATTATTCCTCCTTCTTTAGTTGTATACATATCTCTAACGTTAGCGAGGATTTTGCCTTTGTTCACAACTCCGATTCCGAAGGTGTGGGCTGTTGATTCGATTCCGAGTATCATAGAGATTTATAGAAGAAAAGGTTTAAAGATTTTTGTTATTCACAACTAAATAATGATTCGATTTTTTCTTGAAGTCTTATGGGGTGACCAGCTCCTGAGATTGCAAAAGTTCTCTTATGTTTTTTCAAAGCATTTTTTATGACATGCACCATGTGTCTATCACGTATTACTGATCTTTTCAGATAAAGTTTTTCGAAATTGTTTTCTTTTTTAAAGGGGAGAATTGATGGAAAATTTAATCCTTTATGTTTTTTATTTTGACTATGTTCAGCACAGAGATTCAAAAAAAGAGACATCAATTTTTTATTTGAAATTGCTTTAATCTTTTTATTAATCTCTTTGTGAATTTTATATTGCCTATCTAGTTCATGGTTGATTTTATTTTCAATTATTTTTTCTTTTTTATATTCTTTTCATGAGCTAATTGAAAGTAAGTTCTCATGCATGCAGACACTAACCAATCCATCGGTTTCTTGCACATCAGCTTTATCTCGTTTTTTGGCTCTAGTTCGAGAGCAATAAATTTAGGCTTGTAAGGTTTAGAGTAAATAATTGCGTGCCCTTGCTCCCAAAAAATTTTGATTAAATTTTCATCAGATAATCTGGGGATTTTGTTCACCAAAGATTGGTGTCTCTCTAAGATAATCGCTTCGGGCTTTAAGGAATCTATTTCTTTTTTTATCAGTTTAGTTTGAGAATGCTTTTCGGTTGTGTGTTTAACCACCCCAAACCACGTGAAATTTCTTTTTTTTATTATGAAAGGCCTAGTCAGTTTTGATGCTTGTTTTGTGAACCTGATTTTATTTTTAGCATATTTTTCTTGAAAAGCTGTTAGCGTTATATAATTTAGATCATCTGCTTTTTCGTTACACTTTCTTTGAACTTCTTTTATTGCCATTTTTTTGCTAAGGTGCTGAGTTATTTAAAGTTTAACCCGTATTGTGGTTTCTATTCCTAATATCACCATTTTCCAACCTTCTTTGCATATGATTTAATTTCTTCTGGCTTCAGATAATGTTTTCTAATCTTCTTATTCTTTAACTTTTTCGCAAGTGCATAGACTTCTCTTGCGTAACCTTTCTTAATAGCCATTTTGTCTGTTTGCACTTCTTCTTTCTTTCTCACGTCTGGAAAAATCCAATACAAAATACCGACGAAAAAAGTTTTTGCCCAGCCCCTTCTTTGATCTATCTCAAAATGCGCTAGCTCGTGAGCAATCAAACCAACCCATTCCTTTTTGTTAAACTTTCTATCGCGATTAACGAAGAGGACTCTCCAAAAAGGCAAAAACCAAAATGCTCCTCCAGAATACTTGTCTGAAGAGAAGAATTTTATTTGAATCTTCTTGCTTTTAATCAAAGGGAATGATTGCTTGAGTTCTGAGACAGTTTCTTTTATGAAGAAGATCATGGATATATACAAAAATAAAGCATATAAAAACTAACCAAAAATAAAAATAAAAACAACGGAGTGAAGAATTATCTTCTTTTCTTTTTCTTTACAGTTTTTTTCTTCTTTATTGTCTTTTTCTTGGCTTTCTTCTTTCTGCCTCCTCGTGCCATCTTTGCTTCACATACATTTCCTGCAGAGTCAATATAATAAAGATAGCCTGGTTTTCTCTTGACAATTTTCTTTGCGATTACTTTTCCCATTTTCACCTCCTTTTCCTCTTTTAATCCTTTAAACTAGATTTAGATGTATTTAAATCTTTCCTTTACCGACGAAGATTTCTACTATTTTCTTATTTTTATTGTTTAATGGGATTTCTATTAATTTTTTTGGGGCGGTTTTTGAATTTACAGCTAGTGTGAAAGGCTTTACGAGTTTGTAGTCTAAAACCTTATTTTTCTTATCTAACCAGACAGCTAAAAAAGGAAAAAAGACAAAGAAGGAGTGAATTGTTTTTATTTCTCTGTCAGAAAATTCAAATAGAAGGTTTTGTGTTTTTGAAGACTTGAACATCAGGCCGAATACTTTGCCAAGCTGAGAAGTCTTTCTTAAATCTATATCTATCCATTTCTTGTTAAAATTAATTTTCATCTTGGAAAAGTGAAAGTTTTTATATGCATAATAATTATTATTTACAGATGGATTTAAACATTTCGTTATTACTGCTGCCGTGGCCTATTTTTTTGGGAGCACTTGTTCTAATCGTAGCTGCAGTAATAGGTCTCACGCTTGTAGAAAAAACATTACGCAAAAAGGCTGTTTTGAAACAAAAAGAAGAAGATAAATATCTTTTACGAAGAGTTAGGTCTGTTAGAATTCTAAGAAGTGAGCCTCAGCGATTTTTATCCTCAATAGATGGTCTTGCAAGAGAATTTTTTGAAGAAGAGTTTCAAGTAAATGGTGTCGGATACTCCTGTCTGATAAAAAAACTGGAAAAGGCGAACAATCGTAATGCTGTTAAATTTTGTAAATTGATGCAAGAGGCATTGTATTCTGGTGAAAAATTAACTAATGAGAAATTAAATCTCTTATTTGGAAAATTGAGTTATTTGATTGAAGAAAAAGAGAAAGAAAGAAGAAGTAAAAATCCTGTCCAAATTGTGGAGAAAAGGCCAATTCAACAAATTGATTATAACAAGAAGGAGAAAACCAATATGGAGGTTGTAAAATATTTTGAAGAAGGAAGAAAAAAAGGTTTTGAAACAAAGTATTTGAAAGAAAAATTGTTGGCTGGGGGATTTAAGAAAGAGGATGTAGAAAGAGCGATTCAAGGTATTGAGGAGAGAAAAAGAAAAGAAGAGAAAAAAGTTGAAATCAAAAAAGAACAACAACTTGACGCCAGGCCGTTGCCAGACGAAACTTCTGGTAAGAGCATTCTTGCTAAATTTTTTCATCCTAAAAATAAAGAGATTGAGACTATCAAAAAAGAAGTAGAAGATTCTGAATCAAAAAGTCCTTATCGCTTGTTTGGAATTTTGGATGCTCAAAGTGTTCCACGCACTAAAGTGCGTGGTTTGTCAAACACTTCGACATCAGAAAGAGCGCCCACGATAGAATTAATAGAGGTTGTTCCATACAAAAAAGGGAAAGTTGTTGTGGGAAAAAGAGAGTACTCTAAGAAGGAACCAAAAAGTCATCAGTACATTGAGAGTATGGACAGTTTAGAAAGGGTAAAGGCAAAAATAAAACGAAGAAAGAGTGCGTTGGTTGTTCAGGGGTATGGTGGGGCTGGACTTTGAGGGAAGGTTGTAGGGGTTTAAGGGAGATGGGTTGGGCTATACTAAAATTAATCTAGTTTTTGTAGTTACTTCAAAATGGTTAAACCGAAATGTTTAAAAATGGAAATGTTTGTAGTATTTTATGGAAGTTGTTGATAATACCAATAAGCTGTCGCCGGCGGAAGGAAGATTAAATTTAGTTAACTTGCTTTTAGCTCGTTCGTTCGGCAAAAAGGTTAGTGCACATTGGGGGATGGAGGACGAATTAATTAAGTTGAATCATCTGGAATTAATTGCTAGAGTGAGGTGGTTTGGTATGTATCAGGTTTTAGGAAGGTTTCAAGGGGAAAATGGAAGACATATTCAAATTCATGAAAAGTATCTTCCTAATGCAATTGAGTACGCGAGATTATTTGAACAAAAAACTGGAGAAAAGGTGCTGGTAGAGGCGGTAAGGGACATCCTAGTCTAAAAATTTATGATTTATACAAATCGCTTGCCATACATTGTGCGCTGATCAAGGCAAAACCCTATATCTTGTATTAATCAGAACATATTCAATTATGAGCAAGATTAAAGCAGCCAATGTAAAATAGGGCGAGATGTTTACTGTGACCTTTTTGAATTTTAATTCAATTATTTGGTTGAAAGATTCTTGGAGCGATTCTTCGGTGTCTGCTTTGAAATATTTTCCGTTTGTATTGTAAGCTATGGCTTTTAACGCATCTTCATCTATTTTGGACAAACCATAGCTAGTTAGACCTCCTTCTTCTGTTCCAATTCCGATAGTATGAACAATTGTGTCGTAGCTGTTAGCATAATTAACTGCATTTTCTATCGTTCCTACATTTATTCTACCGTCGCTTAACAAAATAACTGACCTTGCTTCTTCTCCTTCAAGCAGGTTTGTTGATGTTATTATTGCTTCCCCCAGGTCTGTCCCGCCTATTGAACTAAGTGGTATTGATTCTATAGCTGTCTGTATAAACTCTTTCTCTTCAGTCGGCACTTGCTCTATGAAAGCATTTCCTGAAAAAGAAACAATTCCTATTTTTGTTCCTGCGGGGGCAGAGTTTACAAAATCAAGAGCTGTTGATTTAGCAGCTTCCAGTCTGTTTGGAGAAAAGTCTGTTGCTTCCATACTTGTTGAAGAATCTATTGCAATAACAAAAGAAAACGAGCTGGAATACAGCGTCCTTTGAATCTTCACCCCGCTTAAAGAAAGAATTAGCAGTAGAGATATGAGGATTGTTAAAGAAAGTATAAATATGTTTTTAGACAGTAAATCTATCCCTTTCACTTTGGCAATTGCTTCAAAATTAGCAAAATGTAATGCATGGCTCCTCTTTCTCTTTAACATAAAAAAATGAAGGAACACTACTATTGGAATCAATGCTAATAAAAAGAGATATGACGGTTTAAGAAAATCAAATATCATTTTACAGTCCTTGGTTTATGTTTAATTCTTCCTTTTAAGAATGCTGATAATGTTGGAACAAAAGGGTTATTAGTCATCAGTTCTAAAAGATCTATGTTATTTTTCATGCAGGTAATTCTTATGGCTTGCTCCTGCTCCTGAGCATGTAATTCATAAGCCTTTTTTGCAACTTTTGGATTCATTAATAACTGCTGGCCTGTTCGCGGGTCTTCAATAACTACTTCTCCTGCAAAATCAGGGAGAGTATTGTCTAACGGGTCTCTAATCATCAACAGAGTTGTTTCAAATTTATTTGCTATCAGAGATATCTCTTTTTTTAATTCTTCATTAAATGAAATAAAATCTGAAACAAGTATTACAGACTCTACGCTTTTCCCAATGTAACTTAAAAGAAAATCAAAACCTTCTCTTAGGTTAGAATGTCCCCTGTAATTGGAAGCAGTTGTGATATAGTCTACAAACCTGCTGAAATGCTTTGTTCCCGCAGAAGGTTTCATGTAGTCTTTAACAGACTCGTTAAAAAAAACAAATCCTGGCTTGTCTCCTGTTGTTGTGATGAGATGTGCAAATGCTGCAACTACCTCTGCAGCGTATTCGCATTTTAATTTTTCTGCAGAGCCGAACACCATGTTTTCGCTCAAGTCTATCAGAAACACTACTTTCAAATTTCTTTCGTCTCTGTATTGTTTAACGAGGAGGGTGTTTGCTCTCTTACTTGCCTTCCAGTCTATTGAAGAAGCATCATCGTCAGGGGCATAATTTCTGTACGCCTCAAATTCTAAACCTTTGCCTCTTAAAAGAATTCTATAAAGTCTACGTTTTAATAAAAATTCTTTCATTGCTGCCTGAAACTCAGATATTGCTCCCGAAATATTTACATTAAGTTTTGTTTCCATTTTTGTCTCTTTTTTATGCAACTATATAATGAGGAGTATATAAAAATGTTTTTGGTGTGGGGGTTTTATTTGTTAGTTTTTTGATGGGATGATTGTTGAGTATACTGGAGCTAGCAGGATATTTCGTTAGTATGACCAAAACTGATAAAATAAAAATCACCCGCTCCCCACCATCCCGAGTATTTCTGTGATTATTTTTTCTGGTGTGATGTTTTCTGCTTGAGCCCTGTATGTTAAAATCAGTCTGTGCCTTAAGACGTCGTATACAACCTTATCAACATCTTCTGGGAGGACATAATTTCTTCCACGCAACAGGGCTTCTGCCTTAGATGCTATAAAAATATTTATGCTGGCTCTTGGGGAACCTCCCAGTTCAATGTACTCTCCATACTTAAAATTTTTCTCTCTGGTTGCTGTCACAATCTTTAGAATATAATCTTTTATTTTTTTATCAAGGTAAATTTTGTGGGTTAGGTGCTGCATTTTAATTATCTTTTCTGGAGAAGCAACTGTTTTTAAGTCAATATCTTCAAATTTCTTGAATGTGACATTTTGTTCCATCACTCTTTCTTCAGATTCTATCTTTGGATATCCGAAGACAACTTTAAACAAAAATCTGTCTACTTGGGCTTCTGGCAATGAGTAAACGCCTTCTGTTTCTAAAGGGTTTTGATTTGCCATAACAAAAAAAGGCATTGGCAGTTTGTGGGTTTCTTTTCCAATAGAGACTTGTTTCTCCTGCATTGCTTCTAACAACGCAGACTGTGTTTTTGGAGGACTTCTGTTTATTTCATCTGCAATTATAAAATTAGCAAAAATTGGTCCTTTGACAACTTCAAACCCTTTGTTTGGGTCGTAAGTTGTTAGGCCTGTTATGTCTGTTGGGAGAAGATCTACAGTAAACTGAATTCTCTTCGCGCTGCAACCGCTTACTTTTGCCAATGCTTTTATGACAAGAGTTTTCGCAATTCCTGGAACTCCTTCAAGCAGCACATGACCATTGCATAATAACGCCTTTATAAGAGCGTCCACAACATCAGTATGACCAAAAAAAACCTTGCCAACTTCATTCTTCATTTGAGAAAGAGTTACTGAAACATCTTCAACTTCCTGCATGTTTGCTTTTCTAACTGTTTCTGGTATAAATCGCTCTGTAAAAACATTTTTTTCTTTGCCAATATCTCCTTTTTCTGTGCTCTTTATTTTAGAATGCTTTTTCTTTTTTGTGTTCTTTTTCTTTGAAGGATTGTTTTTTTTCTTAGATTCCATAATTACCTCTTTATCCTGACATAGCAGACCAATTAAATCTTTCGGCGACTTTAACTGCTCCGCTAGTAGTAAATCAACCGTAGGAATTAGTTGGTTCACTATACGGATATTAAGTCAGGGTGGTTATTAAAGTTTTTCTGATAGCCCATTAACTGTCTTTTTAACTTGATTTTTTTATAATAGTAATAAGCAAAGCCTAAAGCGATTGCTATAAGACTTGCGATGGCTGCGTAACTAAAGAACGTGTCGCCAAATCTTTCGTAAATTCTTGGGATGGACGGCTGAGAAATCGCTCTTTTGCAAGCTTCAAGAGAGTCTTCTGCTTTTTGTAATGCCTCTTTTTGTTTTCCCTGTGCAAATAAAGATTTTGCTTCTTTAATGAGGTCGGCAAATTCAGCACATTCTGGATTTCCTATTATGAATTCTTCTGTGAATATTATTCTCTCCAAAATATCTTCTTCTTCTTCTATTTCAATGTAAAACTTAGCCCAGTCGCTGTACTCGGGGTCTTCGACAGTTCCGTTAATAGTGACTTCAAACAGGCCTGTTGCAGAGGTGTCTATATCAACAATCAAGGTAACATTTTCACGTTCTCCAACTTTGAGTTTATCAAAAAATGAAGTATCAAAAGAAGCAATCAAATCTTTTCTTAACAATCCGTCTTTTGCAACCACTGCGCTTAATAATATCTTATTCAAATCCTTTTCACCGTCATTAACAATGCCTAGCGGAATAATTAATTTATCTTTTTGTTTTGCTGACACAGGTTCAGGAACTATTATTTTTAAAGAAACAATTATTGTTTCAGTTGAACTGCCGCCGCCACTGCTTGGGGTTTGGGTTGGAGAAGTGCTTATTGTCAATTCAACACTAAAGTTGTTGCTATTGGTTGTAGTAATTACTTGGGAATTGTTTGATGAGTTGTGTTCTAATCCTGTAATGTAATACTCTTCAGTGCCTGAGCCTGTAAAGGTTGCTGTTGGCGTACTATTTGTCCAGTTTACTATTGACACTGCTATGGAAGAAGAACCGTTTACTAAAGCATAATTAAATGTTATGTTCTGTATAACGCATGAGTCAGAAGCATCTGGGTCTGTAAAGTAAGAAGAAAGAGTAATTGAAAGTGGGCTTCCTCCAGACTGGTTAGGAATTGTGCTGGCAAATGCCAGAGGATAATTTGTGTGGTTTATTGTTACATTCCACGTCGTTAAATTGCTTAATTTGCTGTTAGAGACATTCAGTGTTAAATTTACTGCTCCTGAACATGTCTCATCTGAAAAGTCTGCAGTAAAATTCCATAGAAACTCTGTTGCGTTTCCATAACCACTTATTGAATTCCTGGTATCTCCATTTATAATCAGGGTGTAAGTAACGTTATCCTGAACAGAATGGTTTACTGTAAAATTTAATTGATGACTTACATTTTCTTGAAGATTGAATTGAAAAATTGAGTTTGGAAAAAGAACAGATGGATAATCATATACTGTGAGATTAAATAAATCAGAGTCCCACATGCCGTCTGTATCATTAACTGAAATGTTGAATTGCCAAAGTCCTGCATATGTTTGATTGAATGTGAAATTAATCACTCCTGTGCTAGAGTTTATAGTTAGGAAATTTCCTCCAGATGTTAAATTTGTTAAGACAAATGTTAGATTGGTTGGGGATCCATCGTTGCCGTCTTCTGAATCTGTAGCATTTACATCGGCACTAAATGTTTCATTTAAGATTGACAAAACCTGATTTTCAATATTTGTCATGTTTGGCGCATGCATGATTTCAAGGATTGTGAGATTAACATCTATGTATGTGGAGGCATTGCTTGCATCTGTAACATTCATTGTTATATTGTAGCTTCCGACACTTATTTTTCTTGGAGTGAATATTGCATTGGCTTGAGTTTTATTCCCGTTTGTTGGAGGAATGGCATATTCTGCACCAAAGCTAAATAGCGTTGTGTTTGGACCTTGTATTGTCAGATTGATAGTTACGTCCTCACTATAAAAACTTGTTTGTGATGAATGAATTTTGTAGTCATCGTCTTCAACTTGTAAGTATATTGCTGTATAATTGTCTTCTTGTGCTGTAATGTTGTAGTTTGTTATCGAAGCGTTTGAAACGCTGAGAACAATGTTTCCGGGATTATCATTGACATTGTAAACTGTAAAGTTGAATTCTAGTGAAGCAAATGATTTACCATCTGTTATGGTGATTGTTATATTATGATAACCAACATCTTCATCTACGGGCGTGAAATTAATGACTCCTGTGTTTAAATTAAAACCACTATTAAATGAAGGGAATGCAAAATTGCTGTTGTTAACAAATGAAAAATTTAAAGTGTCAGCGTCGTCGTCTGTTACATTAAGGCTCAGGTTTAAATAAAACTCAACGTCTTCAGTTAGATTAAGTTCTGTTATCATTGTTTCGTTCCATTGGGGCGCATTATTCCCAAGGACTTGGACTGTGAAAATAGTTGAATCTATTGAATTGTTATTTAGGTCTACAACTGTAACATTTATTGTGTGGTTTCCTATTTCTAGACCACTTGGGTTGAGAGAAATGTTTGCATAAGTCATATTAGCAACGGTTATATAAGTTGACACTGCGAAATTTGCATTGTTTGTTGTGAAATTTAAAGACTCATTGTAAACGCTTTTGTCTGGGATTAGCAAATCGTCGTCAGTAGCATTGATAGAAATTTGTACTGATGTGCTGCTTGTGTAAACCGTTACATTGGAAATATTTGTAATTGTTACAGTGTCATTAACATTATCTATATAAAAGTAAAAAGTTGTAGAATTTGACCTTTGTGGGGAACCTTTGTCTGTTACAGTTATGTTTACTGACCAGTTTCCTACTGATGAATCTGTTGCTGTGAAATTTACCATTCCTGTTGTATTGTAGTTGAACGTGCTATTTGTCAATACCTGAGTCCAATTTGATTGAGTGCTGTTGAAGTGAAACCAAGTGTAATTTGCTGTAAATGTTAGATTATCTATCTCGTCTATGTCAGTTACATTAATATCACAAGTAAACAACGAATTTTCTGTTGTGTTTCTTTCATTATCACAAGTGTATGTGAAGTAAGGAATTTCATTGACGTTGAGAACCGTGAAATTTATTATCCTGCTTGTTGTTGCGTTGTAAGGTGTAAGATTATTGCTTAAGTCTGTTACATTGAACATTATCACATAATCTCCAACGTCGTTTCTATCTGGGATGAAACTAATATTTATCCAGCCTGCTGTTGTGTTTGTTGTGTATTGGGAACTGTTGAATAGTTCTTTTCCTGTGGAATTGCTGCAGTTTCTTGTTGACCATTCTGCAACAGTGCAGTTTAAAAAAGTTATGTTATAAGTGAAAGGGATATTGTTTTCTTCATCTGTTATGTTGATAAAATACTCGAAAGATTCTGATATATTCATTGTTTGGTTTGATATATTAACAAATTGGGGTGCGTCGTTTAGGGATGAGATGTTGACTCTTAAAATCTTAGAATCAAATCCTAAATCACTGTCTCTAACTTCTAATCTTATTTGTTTTACTCCGTTTATACTATTATTTGTGATATTGATATCTAGAATTCCTGTTGTTGAACCGAGAGTGTAACCTGTCAGAGTTGTGTTTGTACTTGAAACTCCATAAATTAAAACATCATTAACATCTGGTTCTGTGATGTTGGCAGAGAAGTTGTAAGTGCATAAAGTGTCCTCTGTGCAGAGCCAATAATCATATGTTCCTGTGTTGCCGTCAAAATCAACATATGTTCCTCCAGAGGTGGTGAGTATTGCGGGCGCTGTATTGGTGATTACGAAACTCTCATTGAGAGTTACATTTCCTGCAGTGCTTGTGCAATTGACCTGGAATTGGTGTGTTCCCTTGTAATCAAAAGTTCTATTGTATGTCCATATTAACGAAGAATCAAATGACATGTTTTCATAACTTGTGTATGTTCCTGTGAAATCAAATCGCAGGGTGCAGTTGCTAATTCCATTGGTTGCATTTAATGCCTCTCCTGTCATATTTGTAAAATTGGCGGAAAAGTTGATTTGCGCATTGCTAAGCTTAATCAACAAATCAGTATCATCCCAAATTGTCAAATTAGAGCTTGTGCTGTTGCCTGATGTTGTTGCTTGAATAGTTGAGGAGAAAACAACAGCAAACAAAACAGTAAAAAGACCTACTAAAAACATAACCTGCGCTAATGCTGCCTTCGCCTCTTTTTCCATTCTAACTGATTTTACCTCTGTTTATCATTTGTTTTTATGAATATTGTTTTTTTTCTTTTGAACAAAAAAACTTCTCTAATAGATAAAAATGAAAACAATGCTGACAAAGACCAGAGTGAAATAATTGATATCAACAAGAGGAACATTTGCTCTTTTTTGCAAGGCCTGCAATCCCCCCCACAGTCTATTTTCTCCTCTCCAGAGTCTTTAACAACATTATAACAAGAGGGACAGTATTCTTTTTCTCCTTGGACAAAGGATAAATCTAGTTTTTTTAATTTCCATGAGTCAAGATTTATTCTTGCGATTTTTCTCTGGGATGTAGGGTCGATTACTGCTAAGAAGTTCTCATTACATTCTGTAATCTCTGTTAATTCCAAGTTGTATGACTCTTTACATGTTCCTTCTTGGATGAACCTTTCTACGCAACTGTTGGCATCTTCGCAAACCCGATTCCTATAACCTCCGAAGCTCACTTTTCCCTTGATAAAGCTGTCTGTTTTTTCTGTATAAATGCAAGGTCCCCATTTATCACATTCAAGTTTTGGTTTACAACCAGGTTTATCGCAAAAGCTTCTTTCAACTATCTCTCTTCTTCCGCACTTTTTATCTTCGCAAGTTCTGCTTTGCAAACCGTCTTCGCAGGCACTCCAAGAAGTGCATTCATATTGGGGAAAACAATCTGCTGCTGCATTTGCTCTGAAGACGAGAGCTATCACAAAGAATACAAGTGCAAGCAAGACCTTGGTTTTATTTTTCTTCATTGATTTTCCTTCCTCTTTGAGATGGTGCATTAAGTGTTTTTTTAGTTTTCATTATTCTTATAATTTGCATAATTGTGATGATTATTGATATTAATATAATAATTAAAAATGTCTGTTTTACCTTTGCTTGTCTGCTTGTTATGAGTTTTGCAGTGCATTGCTTAGGACAGGGAATTCCACAGTCAATGCCTTCTTCTTCTTGGTTTTGTATTCCGTCTGAGCAGGTCGGACATTCCTGACAAGGACCTCCACAATCAACTAGGAGTTCACATTTGTCGTCGTGACAATTTTTTATTTTGTCTGAGCAACTTGGTTCCAAGGAAAAAAAACAAGGAGAGAGTTCAAAAGGTTTGGTTTCTATGGTGTTGCATTTGTTCTTATCAAGGCAGGTTCTTATTTGGAAACCGCAGTTATCTTCATTCCAATTGTTTTTTGTACATTTTTCTGTTATTTCTTCGTAATCTTTTGTTGATAATATTCCGACTTGAGAAGATTGTGCTGTGTTCTGGCAGAGGTCCCAATTGTAACAGCCCCAAATTTCTTCGCAAATTTCTTTTCCTACTTTATCGTTTGGAGTAACTCCTTCTGGACAGCCTACCTTTAATACATCAAATTTCCATTGAACAGAGTCGTTTAGCAAACCGTCTGTTATTACTGCCCTTATTGTGTGTTTTCCAAAAACATCGCAACCAAATGAATAAGTTAATTTATCCGAGATTTTTCCCGAGTCTATTTTTTTTAAAGAACTGCCGACATACCAATAAGTGTCTGGAATCAAGCCGTCAGGATCTAATTTGTAAATTTGAAAAGAGACAGAGTCTGTTCCAAGTATCTGACTGCTTAAGTTTGTTGAATTAAAAGAAATAATTGTCGGCGCGGTGTTTTCTTCTACTACTGCTAATTGAAAAGTTTTGCAGGAAGATTTTTTTAATTCACCACGCGAGCAGAAGCCAATTTTTTGTTCTATGCTTTTTACACCTGTGTCTGTGACGCAGACTTTGATATTATGTAAGCCTATAATGAAAGATTCCAGTGCTAGGTCAATTATCCCAAATTTGTTTATGTTAACTGGTAACCTGTTCAATGAATCAGATATAGTAAATGAAAATTCTCCTGAATCCTGGTCTCCGGATTCTATGTCTGTGACAAATGCTTTTTTGTAAAAAGGTGTTTCACTTTCTAGGTTGATTGTTTCTACACCAAGATGTTCTATTTTCGGAGGGTTGTTAGTTTCTAATACTGTTATGTTTATTTTTTTGGTGTCTATTAATTGACCGTCTGAAACAAAGAGCGTTTCTTGATAAACTTTATTTGCCTGGGTTTTGCTTAGGTTGTCTGAAAAAATTTCTATTTGAGTAAATGGAGAATCAAAAGAGACAACTCTAGAAAAAAAAGGGCTATTTGGTGAAATGCCCACATCTAAACTGTCTTCATCAATGTTTGTTATGTTTATTCTGTATGACAGTGCAGAAGATTCGCAGACGATTACTTCTTCGTCTGTCTCTCCAAGCAAAGGAGCTGTGTTTGCTGATACAGTTACAGTTAAAATTACAACTAAAGCTATAGCTAGGAATATATCCTCTTTTTTCATCTAAGAATTAGTGTAAAATGGTATTTAAAGATTGTCAAAGAAGATTAATTTTTCTTTTTTTCTTTCAGTTCTTCCTTTAGGTTTGCTCTGGCTTTTTCGATTTCTTCTTCGATTTTGTCTAATTTTTGCAGTTCGTCTTTTACTTCGTCTTTTGTTTCTGGTGCTTTCATCAATTTTTGAGAAGGCATTTTTTTCATGATGTCTATAATAGAAGATTTTTCTATTTTCAAAACAGTTTTGGATTCATCTTCTACATGTGATTTGAGAATTTCCATTCCTGTTAAGACACAGTTTAGGTTCCAGATTCTTTTGCCTTTGATGTTTTGTATGACTGCGATTATTTTTCTGACATCTTCTGACATTCCTCTGTTTCTCATTTCGTCTGTTAGTACACCCTGAAGGGCGTCAAGGTCGATTGTTGTGTTGATGTCTAATTTTTCTGGCACTGAGTCGTTCATTGTTTCGAGTAATTTGAGTGTTATCTCGCCGTCTAGCGTGAATGCTGCGATTTTCTTTTCTTCTGGGACGTAGAAGTCGATTTGATGGACGTTGTTTCCGCCTTCAATGTCCAGAACAAAAAATCCTGCTATCAAAAACGAATCAGGATATTTTATCTTGAAGTTTTTGTAAATTTCTGCTTGTTCAAGTTTTTCGAAGTAGGGTTTGATTTTCATTGTGGGAAGGAGAAGAGAGGGGAGTTTATAAGTTTTTAGATAGGATGCTAAGACCAACCAAAAGTCTCGAGTGGGGTGTCTTCTGGTAAACTTTGATCTCTCTGTCTCATTAATTCTGTGATCATTCCATTAAGTTCCCCTCTGGCTATATCAAGGGCTGCGAGCTCCATAAATTTAGCAAAATCCTTCATCTGTTGAACTTGAGTTGGTCTTACTGAGACCTTTTCGTTAAACCTGAGTTGATATCTTGGGTCGAATGTACCAAGCTGGTTTGCCCATACTCTTCGCATGTCCTCTGATGTTTGAGCTGTTTGTGCTGATCTAATGGCTTCTTCTCCTTTTCCTGTTTTGTAAAATCTGAAACTCGGGATGATGCTTGCTGTTTCTGAGTAAACTACATCACAATTCCCAAATGGCCTTCCAAGGACTAATCTGTGCTCTACGGTCTCCACCGTTCTTCTTGGTCTAGTCACTTCCATTTCGTAACTAACTCTTATTGCTTGTTTTGCATCGAAGTTATCTTTAAATACGCGAGTCATTGCTGCTTGGTAATGTATTTCTTGTAGTGTGAATGTCATCTCTTTGTTGGATGATTGATGCTATTTAAGGTTTTATTCTATTTAAAGGATATTACGAAATAGACTATTTTAAAAATATTGGATGACTCTGGAATTAATAAATGGAGAAAAAAGGAAGGTGATTGTTAATTGGCGTGAGTTTGGTGAGATGATTGATTCGTTGGCTGGGAAGATTAAGGAGAGTAGTTTGGAGTTTGATGGATTGTATGGGATTCCGCGTGGGGGTTTGCCTGTTGCGGTTGCTTTATCGCATAGACTTGGATTGACAATGCTTGCGCATCCAACAACTAAGACTCTTGTTGTGAATGATATCTCTGATTATAGAAAGACGTTGGCGAGTATGAAGAATAAAAAGATTGCGACTTTGTTTTCCACAAAGTGGACTGCTGTTCAGCCTGACTGGTTTTTGAGATTGAAAGAAAGCGAGGATGATTGGATTGTTTTTCCTTAGGAAGTTTAACTATTGATACTGGATGAAATTGTCTTCATCTATCTTAGCTAGTTTCAAAATATTCTTTAAAGTTCCAAGCTTTAGCTCTGGATGATTTGGTACAACTGTTCCAACCTTTCCTTCTAAAGTTTCTTTTTTAAGAATTACGTGGCTGCCTGTCTGCCTAATTATACTAAAACCAAATTTATTACAAAAAATTTTGATACATTCCTTACCTGAGATTTTTTTGAGTTTGCCCATGAGCATTCTCTAAGGTTATGTCAAATGTTGTTATCAGAGGCCTTGTTTTCTCTTCAAAAGGGAATTCTTCCAAATAAAGTTCTGTTGCTTCTTTTAAATTTTCTATAGCTTCTTCAACCGTCTTGCCCTGGCTAACTGTTCCTACTTCTGAACATGTCGCGACATACATGTCTTCTTCTTTTTCTATAATTGCTGTGAAGGTTTCCATTGTTTTATGAGAATTATGATGTTTTTAAGGTTTTATGTTTGATTTTGTAGATCTGACTTGCAATATCTTTCCTTATTTTGTATGTGTTTGCCCATTTTGCGTGTGCGTTGAATCCTTGGAAAATGGCAGTCATTTCCTTGTAGTTGTGGCAGCCTTTTTCAAACTGATTAATTTTGAATTTCATTTTTCTTACGTTTCTCTTCCTGACTAACCTATAATAACAAAAATTCCTAAATCCAACAAAATCTATGCCTCTTGAGAGGGGAATTAATTTAGATTTCTGCGGGTGCAGTTCTATTTTTAACTCTGCTTGCAGAAACTTACTAATCTGCACTTTCCATTTCTGCAGCTGTTTTTTTGAACTATGCAGAATAATAAAATCATCAACATACCTAACGTAGTATTTTATATTTAACTCATACTTTATGAAATAGTCTAATTCGTTGAGAAAAACATTAGCGAAGAATTGGCTTGTTAGGTTGCCAAGAGGCATGCCTTTTTGGCGTTCTACTCGCGGCCGCGCTCGGAGTTGTTGGCAATTATTCGCTCGCGTAACGTGCTCGCCCCCCCCCCCACAGAGTTTTTCATAATAATAGAAATTAGCTGTAAAACCTCAAAGTCTTTTATTTTTCGCTCCAAAATTTTCAGCAAAATATCATGATTGACTTCCTGAAAATAGTGCTTGATATCTGCCTTCAAGCAGTAGCCTTTAACTTGATTATCGCTGAACCACCCTTTTATTTTTCCGTTTCTGGAGACTTTTCTCACAAACAGCTCAAGTCTTTTCAAAGCAAACAAGTTGCCTTTTCCCTTTCTGTTTGCACAAGAATCATGTATAAAAATTTTCTCATAAATCGGCTCTAAAATATTAACAATCGCATGATGAACAATTCTGTCTCTAAAGTCAGATTTGCTTATTTTTCTGGTCTTTGGATCTCGAATAGGAAAACTAATCAGAGGCAGCGGCCGATATGTCTTATCTTTTAGTTCCTTATGCAATCCTCGCAAATTCGCCTTAAGATTTCTTTCAAATTCAATAACATCCGGCTTCTTGGTTTTACCTTTTCTTGCCTTTTGCCACGCAAGAAAAAGATTTCTTGGAGAAATAATTTTGTTATAAAGATTTTTGCAGGTTTTCATGATTTTTTGAGTCTTAGTGGCTAAGGCTATTGAAAGAACATAACCGTTCCTGTTGTTGCCATTGGAATTGAAGTTGGCGTTAAGCCTGTTGTCGTCCAAGTTCCTGTGCCTGTTCAACGCAGAGAGGTTATGTAGCTTATTAATTGAAAGTAAATCACCATCGCTTCATGTTTCGCTCGGCGCACTTTTGGTTTCTTCATCACTACTAGATGTCGCGATTGAATTTTATGATTAACAAGCGTGTAGCCTTAGCTCATAGGCCCGGTTATGCCTCCCTAAGACAAGGATTATTAGCATTAAAAGATTAAAAATGTTTGCAAGAACCTAATTTTTCGGCGCGTTCTATTCGCGGTCGATCTCGTTATTAATTACTTACTCTCGCTCAGCGCGTCGCCTTCGGCGACCAATTTAGAACCGGATACCGAAAGAACATAACCGTCCCTGCTGTTGCCATTGGAATCGAAGTTGGCGTCAAGCCTGTCGTCGCCCAAGATCCCGTGCCTGCTCAACGCAGAGAGGGTTTGAATATTTTCATTTGAATCATTACTAACTACCCAAGAATATGGTTTGGACCTAAATTCCTTAGCCACTCTATCCAATGCTTCTGCACCTTCAACTTCGTAATTTCCAATAAACGCTCCATCCTGTGCCAGTGTGCCTTTTTCGTGGTATCCTCCTTTGATCGTATTTAATGGAGCAAAACTCACAGTTCTATCCTTGCTAAATCTTACTCCTCTTTCTGTCTTACCCCCAGACAATCTATCTTCTAACTCTTCAGTTGTATAAATTCTTCCTAATCCTTCGCCGGCTTCATCAAAAACACCATACATTCCTGGGTTATCAATATTTCTCGGAGTCCAAACATTAACAACAGGAGCCCACAGCCATCCGTTCGACATTATATCCTCTCTTACGAACTTTGCTCTTGAGCTTTCCTTAACAGAGTCATCAGCAGAATTATATGCTTCATCAAGCATAAAAGCTAATTCTTCACCCCTAGGAAGATTTGCTCCTCTCTCTTTATTTGCTAAAACCTACCCCACAACATCATTATAAGTGCCTGACCCGAATGCTGGAAAGAGAAACTTTGCTATCTCCTGATTATCTCTTGAAACTGTCCATGTTGCCTCTGGAGCCCAGACTCTTGGAGTCTCTTCTATTCTTGAACTTATATTTTTTGTCATGGTTTTTGTGAGAATTTAGGGTTTATAAGCTTTTTTGTTTGTTACTACTAAAAAATTATACTCTCTTCTCAATCTTCTCTCTAACTTCCTTAACAAAAGAATCAATCTTAACTCCGAATTTTGGTTTGTGTCCTCTGGCGCGAACTGCTAACGTCTTCCCCTTCTCTTCCTTATCACCAATTACAATCATGTAAGGTATTCTTTGGATTTCTGCATTTCTTACTTTATCACTTACTGTTGTGTTCTCAAGATCTATGTCAATCCTTAAATTCTGGATTTCTTTTTTGATGTCTTTTACTAATTTCTCAACAGCCTTGTTATTTCTGTCTGTGAAATTTATTACTCGGACTTGTGTCGGGGAAAGCCAAACAGGAAGGTTCCCGTTTGTGTGCTCTAGGATAATACCCATAAAACGTTCTAAGGCCCCGTAAATTGTTCTGTGGAGCATGATTGGCATGTGACGCTTGTTGTCTTTTCCAACATATTCAAGTTGAAAGCGTTCTGGCATTGCGAAGTCTAGTTGAAGGGTTGCGCATTGCCATTCTCTGTCCAAGGAATCTTTTATGTGGAAATCTATTTTTGGCCCGTAGAACGCGCCATCACCTTTGTTTAGCTTATATTTCATTTTTTTCTTTTTCAAGACACCATGTAAAGCTTTCTCTGCTTTATCCCAATCTTCATCAGAGCCTATACGCTTTTCTGGGCGTGTGGAAAGTTCAACTCTGTAAGGCAAATTAAACTTTTTATAGAACAAATCTGCAATATCAATAACTGCAATTAATTCTTTTTCTAATTGTTCCTCGGTGCAGTAGATATGGGCATCGTCTTGTGTAAATTTTATTAAGCGGAAAAGCCCTGCTAAAACTCCAGATAATTCTTGTCTATGCACTACCCCTAATTCTCCGACTCTCATTGGAAGGTCTTTGTAGCTTCTTGTTTGAGTTTTGAAAACTAAGATTCCGCCTGGACAGTTCATTGGTTTAATCAAAAAAGGTCTGTCCTCATATGCTGTTACAAAATTGTTTTCTTTGTATTTATCCCAATGCCCTGAGATTTGCCATAACTTCTTGTCAAGAATCTGTGGTGTTAATATTTCTTTGTAACCGGCTTTTTCGTGTTCTTCTCTCCAATATTTCACTAACTCGTTGTAAATAATCAAACCATTGTTGTGCCAAAAGACTGCGCCAGGTGCGACATCATTGAAGGAAAAGAGGTCTAGTTTTTGTCCGAGAATTCTGTGGTCGTTTTCTTTTAGTTTTGATGTGTCAAGTTTTGAGCGGGAGATTTCTTTTAAGAGGCGAGCAGGGTCGTAGGTTTCTTCTACTAGTTTTCCTTTTTGAACTGGTTCTTCTGTTCCCTCTGGTTTGAATTCCTTGCTTAGCTCTGAGAGTGGGTGGCCTTTGCATTTTAATTCGAATGATTTGTAGTAGCCGAAGGGCGCTCGTGTGACTTTGAATCCGAGTTTCTTTAGGGATTTTTCTGCTTCGACAAGGGCTGACATTGCTGTTTCTGGGGCTGCGAGGTTTGAAGATAAGTGTGCGTAAGGATAGAGAACAATGTGCTTGGCGTTTACATCCTTAGCAGTTTTGGATACACTTTCGACAAGCTGTTTTCTTGCTGATGCAGAGTCGCCTTTTTCAATTGCTATTAGAATTACTAAGGGTTCCTTGACTTCTACTTCTTCCTGGGATTTTATTTCCTCTGGTTTTTTGAGTGCTTTTTTTAGTGGTTGAAACTTAATGTAATCGCAATGGAGTGTTAGGATTTTCATGTTCTCAAAAGGAGAATTAGGTATTTAAGACTTGGGATTGTAGTGTCCGCTATTAATGTTACCTTGTGGTTCTAAGTTGTTCATCATTTTTATTTCTTTCTCATCTTTTCTAGGAAAGCCTGATGTGGGGTTCGGAGTTTACCATTGGTCAAACCAGAATGTGGTCGCTTGTAGTTG
>JAHITZ010000050.1 GCA_018817405.1 Nanobdellota archaeon | reverse complement strand
TTTTCTATATCTTCCATCTTAAAGATTGAATTTTATAAATACTTATAAACATTTATCTGATGGAATGATATAAAATTTTAACTAAGATATATCATCTAAAGATCATCTTACCAGTCTAGATGACGTTTACTTTACAGCTCATTATTTTACAATTTTTAATGCAAAACAGAAAAATATATAACTAACTTAAGATATATCTTAATAGGGAAAATGTCAGCAGAAACACATTATCACGAAGTTGCATTGTTAAATCCTGAAGGAAAGGAAAGATTATATCAGGAGGCAGTTGAAGAGATAAAAAACCATTTGGGTGAGATGGAGAAGGGAATTATTGTGCCACGCATGGCGACGGTTGTTGCGGTGCTGATGCACAAAATGCCTCATTATTTTTGGTGTGGTTTTTATTTTTCCTAGGAAAAGGAGATGATTATTGGCCCTTATCAGGGAAGTTGTGCATGCCCGAATATCCCTTATAGCGGTGTTTGCGGAACTGCTGCGAAAAAGGAAGATACATTGATTGTGCCAAATGTGCACGAATTCAAAGGACACATTGCCTGCGACGCAAGGACAAACTCTGAAATTGTTGTGCCTATAAAAGATAAGAGAGGAATGGTTATTGGAGTTCTGGATATTGATTCAACTCATTTAAATGCTTTTGATGACATTGACAAAAAATACCTTGAAGAGCTCATGCCCTTGTTGCTGGATGGGGATGATTAATTGAATGAAGAGATGTATGTGTGGATAATTAATAGATCAGAAAAACGATGCGCCACCGCACCTTGATGGCACTCGTTTTTTGGATGCTCAAGATGCTAACTCCACACTTAAGCGTGGAGTTTTCGCAAGCATCTTGACATAAATCTTGTTCGGAGTTAAAAGGTGATGGGAACTACTGTTAATGATGAGTAGATAAAGAGGTTAATTTGTAGTATACTCATTCTGTTTTGAATTATAATCATGGTTTTGGATTTGGCTAAAAAGGAAATAATGGCTTCAAACATATTTTTGGTGGGTTGAGGTGGTGGGCAAGGATTATTCTATTTTTAACCATAAAAACCAAAAAGTCTAAAAGGATGTGTTTTTCTTGAGTTTTATGCCAGAAGGAAAATGCAAAGAATGTGGAAGAACTATTTTTAGGGCTAGTCTTAACTATTGTTTTTACTGCTGGAATAAAGACAAGATTGAAGCAGGGGGTTTTAAACCACAAGCTAGTAACTTTGTGATGAAATGGAGGGAGTGGAATGGTAAGTAGAGAGGGGATTAGAATAAGGGTTTATACAATTTTATAGTAGTCACTAATAGAAAAGTGTATATAAGTATTATTTTTCATATTTTCATGCGTTCAATATTTGACAAACTTGAAAGACGATACGGGCTAGACAGTCTGGGTGTTCCTAATGGATTGGATTTGACTAAACCTTTTAGGAAAAGAAGAGCTAGTACTCAGGATTTGTCTTCGGTTTCTGATGGTGATTTTGCCGAAGCAATAAATCCTGCTGTTAAACAGGGGAAATATTGGCAATCTATTTTTAACATGACTGATTCTCATCAAGATAGTGTGTTAAGGGCAAAGGCAGAAGGCGAATTGGAAAAAATTACATCATTTTTGGTTTCGGTAGATGAAGAGAGAAGTGGTTATGAAACAGCAAAAAAGATGTTTGAAAAAGCTGCAAAGAGAAAGAAAAGTGACCGGAGAGCTAGAAAACTTGCACCTTGGGTTTTAATGACTTCGCTAGCTCTGGCAGGAGTTGGATTAAGTTTTAAACCAATCAAGGAAAGTTTAGAAATAAGACATGATGTTCAACAAGTTGAGAAGTATATAACTCAAGGATCTTATGATATTGCTAATGGGCTGTTGGATGAATTGCCTGTAGAAAAAATCGGGGAAGGAAATAAATCAAGACTATTAGCGCTTATAAAAACTGAGAAGAGGGAATCTGAAAGCCAAGAAAGGCAATCTAATTTTAAAGCAGTTGTTGCAGGATTAGAAAGCGCTGTGCAAAATGGTTTGACCGAAGATGCGGAGAGGATTTTTGCGCAACTGCGGGAAAGCAAAGTGATTGGAGAAGAAGAAACAAGCGAGCTTAAAGCTAAGCTTAATGTTTCAACAGATGACGGGCTGTTTAATAGTATAAGCTCGTCTTTAGACATAACAGAAAGAACCAATTTGGCGTTTTCTTACCTTGGAAGATATCCACAAGGCGAACACAGAGATGATGTTATAAAAATTCATGCAACTGATAGGTTGGGTGTTTTATTAGATAATTTTGTTTCTTTTGTGCCATATAAATGTGCGCTTGAACAATTACGCGAGACAAATAGATTTTTTGACGAGTTTGGTTTGGACAAAGCAGGATTAATAGATAAGACAATTGAGTCTATTGTGAAGAGCAAATGTGAAGAATACATTTCATATTTGATGTCACCTCAACAGAAAGATTTTTGTGTTGGTTCTAGAGTTGTGATAAAACCTCAACAAAATACTAGTTGGAACGGCAATTTTTTTTCTGAAAGAAATAGGGTCTATCCAATAGGAAGCCACGGTGTTGTAACGGGCTTTGGAACTAGTAGTGGCCTATGCACTGTGGTAGAATTTACAAATAAAAATGGGCAATGGCAGGAGGATTTTAATGGCTTCGACGAAAATTCTAATTCTGCGTGGTACAGGTGTAGTGAATTAAAGCTTCTAGGATATATAAACCTGCAACAAGCGTTAGAGTTTTCTCAAGAAATTGAAAAATTGATTGGTGAGGAATAAGGAATTTAGAAATCACAAGCATACGAAAACCAGTTCGTCTGTTTTATTAGAGGGATTTAATAAACAATAGCTTCAATTGTATGGGAAATAATTAAACGGAAAAAGTTTGGTGATTGGGCGGGCAATGAATCAGATAATTCTAATGTTGTAATAAAATGAATTAATGAATTTATACTACAGTCTTAGAAACTATCTAGTGTTGCCTGGCCTTTCCCAGCCTCGGGAAACATTTTCTTCCAGGTTTGCCATGTTTTTCTGAATATGCCAGAATCCTTAAACTCTTTGCCGTGTTTTTTTAGGAATTCTTTTGTGTCTGGGTCTGCAGGATAACCAGAACCGATAGGGCCGTATTGCTTCTTGATTTTTGCGACTTCTTCCTCGCGTGTTGTTTTGGCAAGAATTGAAGCTGCTCCAACTGATACGTGGTTTGCATCTGCTTTGTGCTCGCAGTGAATTTCAAGGTTATCTTTGTGCTTGATAAAACCGAGCAGGGTGTTGCACCAGGCAGTTGTGTTAATTGATGGACAATCGACTACGACTTTGATTTTCTCTTTTTGGTATTTTTGAATGTTTATTGAGTTGATAATAAGGGCTGCTTTTTGGGCCTCTAAGGTGTTGAGGTTTGTTCCTTCTGAACTAAGTGTTTCGTCAATTTCTGCCGGGAAACTTTTTGTGATTTTGTGAGAAAGGGAATTTTCTTTTATGAATCTTGCTAATTTTACGCGTTCAGATTGGAGAACTGTTTTTGAGTCGCGGATGTTGTGGCGTTTTAGTTTTTTTTCTTGTTCCTTGTCTATGAGAACGCCTGATAAAATCATGGGTCCAATTATTGGACCGCGGCCTGCATCATCTATTCCTAAAAGTAACATAAATCTTATTGGGATCTTTCTTTTTTAAGCTTTTAGAAAGGAATATCCCTTAATAATTCTTCCCTTAATTGCGAAATCCATTTTCTATGATATCCGTCTGTGTCTTTTATTAGAACAAACGGGAAGGGTTTTATAGGAATTTTGTTAATTGTAAGTGCCCCAAGTTTTCTTCGTTTGATTTCATAGTTTCCTGGATAAAGAGAAAACCTCCTTATTGTTTGTTCTGGTTGGGAAAAGAAAAAATCAAATGCTAAGGTTGTAAAATTCGTGCAAGACATTCCTAAATCTCCAGATGTTCTAGTTGCTAAAGGGTTGCTCCCAAAACCTTCTTTATGTATTTTGTGAATAATACTTAACGGGAATCCAACCATAACCCTCGTATGTTGTGCAAAATATGCTAAAGCTTCTTCTTCTGATTTGCCACTTAGTTGTTTTTGAATTCCCCTAGTTCCATATCTAAAAAAAGTAAAATAGATCCTTGGATTTGGAATCGGATCTTTGGAAATTTGCAATCTAGCATATTTTTCAATTTGATCGTCTTTCAGCATTATTCTCCTTGTGTGGCCTGCTGCTTTGACCTCTATATAACGTTTCCGCTCTGGACTTGTAATATCAGGTTCTATGTCATAATCTTCTTCGGTTTGCCTGTTTCTTAAACTTCCTGAAAAAATAGCTCTTGCTAGACCTTCATAAAAATCTCTTATCATTTCGTTGACATTTAGAGAGCCAAAGTAAAATACCTTCTGCACATGCACATTCACGTTAGGATTTCTATGGATGTGGACTTTTCCTTCCCTTAACCTTTTTTCAAGCAAACCCTCTGGAATCATAATCTTAGTTTGAAGGAAACATTAAAACTATTGTTATAATAGAAAATAGATAACCTATTGCTGTGAAATAAATAATAAAATAAGGATATATCCTGCGGGGCTGGTCATAATTTTTTCTTATTGCAATTTACTAAGGGCTTGAGATTTTTTCAAATGATTCTAAAACAATTGGCAGCTCTGTTATTCCACTGTCAGGGTCAAAGTGGCCTTTTTTGTGTTCGATGTGGATTTCTGCGCCGAGAAGTTCCTTGAAGATATCTTTGTCTGAGAGAGGAACGTATGGATCGTTGTCTGAGAAGATTGCTTCTACTTTGCCTATGTGAGATTTTACTTTTTCTAAGTTTATTGGAGTTTTAAGCCAAGGTTTCGCTATCTCCACTTCTTCTTTAGTTTCCAACCCTTGTAAATGAAGCCAGGGTGCAATGAGTAAAATGCCTCGGATTTTGGTATTTTCTGGAAGCGTTTCAAGAGATCTTAGGATCGTTTGACAGCCAATGCTATGACCGATGAGAAATGTTTCTTGATTTGGGTTTGTAATTATTTTTTGCAAGTAGGGTATCCATTCGTCTATTTTTGGTTCTTCTGGATTTGGCATCTTTGGGACTGTGACTTCATAACCTTTGTTTGTTAGTTTTTCAGCGAGCCATTTTAGCATTGGCTCTTCTGGCGAACCTTCCCATCTGTGGATGATGAATATTTGTTTTGCCATTGTGAGTTATGAAGATGAATAGCGGGAGAAGGATTTGAACCTCCGACCTCGAGGTTCCCCATAAAGAAATTACTATGGGCCTCGCGAGCACTCCAGACTGCTCCATCCCGCTGTATTAATAACACAACAAAGAGCTTTTAAAGTTTATTGTTTATGTAGAAAGATGTCAGGACAAGGACCAGGTAAAAAATTGATTGGGAAGGCAAATGTTTACATCCACGAGAAAGGGAAGTCAGGGGCGACTGTTACTCATCTGGACATTGAATTAGATGAGTTGAATGATATTATAAAACCCGGGGAGAGTACTTATATTGGGTCTAAAAAAGGCGGGGTTTTTATTGGTTTGAAGAAAGAAATGATCCAGAGGGCTGAGAGGAAGTTGAAAGGGAAATGATGGATATAATAATCAAAGAGGTTAATATTTTTATCTACAATTAAACAGAATCAGTAGAATAATTTAGGGGTGGCTGTTATCGAAGCTGTTTTGGATGTAAGTTTGATGTAATATTTTTTAACAACTTTTCTAATTGGGAGATTGAATTAACAAAATAGCAAAGCTTATAAAAAGTCTTGGTAATTTATTATTAATGTGCCAAGGTGGCGGAGTGGTTAACGCGTCAGATTGCTAATCTGATTCCCTCACGGGAGCACAGGTTCGAATCCTGTCCTTGGCGTTTCGGTGAACCTGAACATCCTCTCTTGCATTCGGACATATGGGTTCGAATCCTCCTCTGGGCGTATCAATATTGAGCGAAGAGAAATATTGTTGATTCGGACATTTTGTACATACGTAGACAAGACGAGCGCAGCGAGTTCTATTATAGTTTTGAAACCCAGCGGAAAATTTTTCTAAAAGTTTTTGCTTTCTGGTCCTGTCCATTGCTTGATTTACTCAGTAACAATTCCCCAAACAACAGCGACCAAACCAAAAATTCCAAGAAGCAATTGAAAGTGACTTGTGGGGTCGTCTTCAGGAGACATAATCACGCGAGCGTGTGTCGTAACTCCCTGGTCAAATGCAAATGACGCTGTTAAAATCAGCAAAACCCCGAGGGCAATTAAAATCCAAGTCCATCTTCCCATTAAAATCCACAGGAGAGGGCTTATTTAAATTTATCTTTTCCTTCTAGATTCTACTATTTTTTTGGTTTTGAAAGACAACAAAAAGAGCAGGAACATAAATGCTCCGAAAACTAGGAAAAGGAATTTAAAAGGGAGGAATATCAATGTGATGGCGCCTGCGAGTTTGCCTATTAGGTTTCCAGTGTCGAGTGCAGTGTTATATGGGCCGTAGAATCTGTATCTTTCTTTGCCTTTTAGGATGTCGAAGAAATAGGCTTCTGTTGTTGGCTCAAGCATTGCCATGCCAATGCTTGCGAGCACGAGCAAGATTAAGAGGCTATAAGTTCCTGTTAAGAAGAAGCAGATAGCTGAGGCAATTGCGACAATTAAATGGCCGATTAAAAATATCTTTCTAAAACCTTTCTTTCCAGCTAATTTTGAAAAGGGAAGCTCTAGGATTATTAATGGAAAAGCGATGGCAAACAAGAAAATGCCTATTGCAAACTCATCGAAGCCTGAACGGATTATATACAACGGAATGAATAAATAGATGAACATCCACCATATGCTGCTTCCTGTGCCAAGCATGTAGCCTACAGCCCTCTCTCTGTTCTTGAAAAAATCAATGAAGTTTTTGAAGACCTTTTTGTCAAGTCTTTTCTTTCCTTGTTTTCCGGATATTTTAGTGGATTTGAAAACGAAAAATCCTGCTAACAGAAAAGCAGATGATAGAACAAATATCCAATGTATACCGAAGCGTGCGGCGATGTAGCCTGCAACTAAAGGGCCTACAACAAATGAAAGATTTGCAAGTGTGTAAACCAGGCCTTCGTTTCTTGCCAATTCTTTTTGTGAAGAAAGATCTCTGACTAGCAACCCGTAGCTTGTAATCCTTAGTGTTACAAAAGAAGTCATGATTATTGCTAAAATAATAAGGAAGTAAAAGTTAGTATTTATTGCAAATAGAAAATAGAAAATGACAAATAGTAAGAGTGAGAATGAATAGATTTTGGATTTGTCTGATTTTTCTATTAGGGGGATGTACAAGAAATAAGATGCGAAAGCCACGACGGTCAATATGGCTGAAAACAGCCCTACGTAAACCTCGCTGTGGAAGAAACTGTATAAATAGACCGCCCAAATTGTATTGATAAAAGCGGCAGATAAAGAAACTACCATCCCCACAATTGAAAGTTTGGCGATTCCAGAGAGATGGTGTTCTTGATGTTTTTTGGCTAGGATTCCCATACATAAAATAAGAAGAAGGGGGTTAAAAATGTGATTGTTTGCTGAGGTTTATATAATAAAGAAATTTAGATACTTCATGGATGCAAGAACAAAAGGGATTGTTAGTATTATTTCTGGGATTATTAGCTTAGTTTTTTTCTCATTTCCGTGGTTGCTAATTATTCTTGGTGGGCTTGCGATATATTTTGGTTTTAAAGCAAAAAGAGAAGAGCAGAAAAAATCTGGAATAACGGGAATGATCCTTGGATCGATATCGTTATTTGTGACATCCTCCCAGCCCCAAAGGGCTAAGCGTCCAATTAGTTTTATTGCGTCGCGTGGTGCATCTGTTGATTTTCGACGTAATCATAAGCCCGCTAAAATCACTATTCCCGACGCCATCGCAAAAATACCCTTCGTTCCA
>JAHITZ010000049.1 GCA_018817405.1 Nanobdellota archaeon | reverse complement strand
TGGAACGAAGGGTATTTTTGCGATGGCGTCGGGAATAGTGATTTTAGCGGGCTTATGATTACGTCGAAAATCAACAGATGCACCACGCGACGCAATAAAACTAATTGGACGCTTAGCCCTTTGGGGCTGGGAGGATGTCACGTCTCCCTTGTTCTTCTTTTGTTAATGATTTGATTTTGGGAGGGTCGAAGTCACATCCCCCTAAAACCAATCCACCCAATGCCAGCAAAGCCCATAGTGTTCTTCTCATGTTATTTTCTTAAAACACTTGTATTCAAAACTTTCCCACTTCGCACAAGCCCCCTTATCCGCACTTCTCACTTTAAAAAACCCACCTTCAAACCTTACGCCCCTCCAGGGGACGCTAATAACCGAGCGCGTTCGGCGCTTCGCGCCTCACATATTATTGTGGCTATTTTTCTTTAAAAAACGCGCGGGTTGAACAATCTCTCCGCAGAAGCTAAAAAATTCTATGTGTTTTTTGCAATCAACCTACCAGAGCGATATGCAAGAAAAAACGCAACGACAAAAATTGCACGAAATTGAACCAGTTGGGTGGGTTGGGTAGGGCAAAAAATAAATCTAAAAAGTCTGTAAGGAGATACTGTTGAAATGGGAAATTTTAAATACTCTTTATAGATGAGAAAGATATGAGAAAAACAGTAATCTTCACGTTATTTACAGGATTGTTCTTAACTTTGATGTTACAAAGTGTTTCTGCATATACTTACCGCACTTATGATTTTTATTATCCTTATGGCTCTGCTTATTACAACTCTAACTATGGATATGGTTATACAACCCCTTATGCTCACGAGCCGTCTTATTATTATGAAGAGTATCCTGCGCTGTATAGAAAAATTAAATATAGCGGAACTAAAGACGACCCTGTGATTAAGTGGATTTCCAAAGGAGATGATTGGGAAGAAAAAGTTAAGAGGGCGCGAGCAGATGTATGGGTTGCAGAGTCGCATGATTGGAGGTATAATATTGCTTCTGGCAGAGCCTCTGGCGAAGTATTTGGAGGTGATGAAAAACCTGCCACTTCTCCTTCTAATTGGAGGTACAAAGAAGCTTACGACCCGCGAGTGCATGGACCTCAAACAGGATATACAGACAATTATTATTACAAACCAAGGTTTGATTCTGAGAATGAGACATGGGATTGGAAATATTGATGGGTGAAGGAAAGAAAGCATATCTTTTCAAAGAAGTTGGTGGAAGATTGACTGATTGGTTTGTATTTACAGGAGGCAGGGGATTGGCAGATGGAGGGCTGCACAATGTGCCGACAACGCGATTAGAACCTTAACCCATCTACTGGGAGAAGGTTACGAAATTATTGAAAAAAATATCCCTCTGGAAGTATTTGGTCTCAGACCAAAAAAATATAGAGAATTAGATAATAAAGATAGACAAGAACTTGCTACTGCGAAATTGGCGTTGGTGGATGTGTTTGGTAGCGAAGAAAATTTTCTTGCTCATTGCAGACATAAAGAGTATAGTTTATTTCCAGCAGGGTAATCGACATTAATGAAGTAACTCCGAAATGACATCAAAACGAAATATTTATATACCTGTTGTTTCTAAGAATAATATGATAAAAAGGCTATTTACATTGGCAATTGCAGCAGGATTTTTATTACTTGCTTTGGCGAGTTTGACATCTGCATCTTATTATGTTTACAACTCTGGTGGTTATGGCAACGATTATTATGATAGTTATTCTTCTTATACCTCTAGAACAAGTGGGTTTGGTCCTTTTATAACTACTAAGACAACTAATTATGACCGTGTGAAAGAAAAATATTGGGATGGATATGACTGGGTTGAACGCACAGTTTATGTAAAAGAAACACGAGATTCTCCTGATTATTATGACGGATATCGTGGAGGAAATTATGGTTATGGATATGACCCTTGGTATCAGAAATACTGGGATCGGCCAAATTATGGTTATGGCGGATACGGTTCTGGTGGATATGGAAACTATTATTCATATGGTAATTATTATCCAAGTTATAGGACGAATTGGTGAGGTTTCTTGAGATGGCACAGCAAAAAAAATACAAAGTTCAAGTAAGAGTTGAGTCCAGTGATGCAGATAAAGCAAGAATGATAATTGGTTTTAATTTTTCTTGTAGACCATCTATTTTACATGATAAAATTGCAGTACTTGAAGCACATTTGTTACTTGATGATCCTGGGAACAACTACAAAGCAGTTCATGTTGACGAGAATGGTAAATTGACTTACATTGAGGAACGTGCAGTTCTCCCAGAAGAAGATAGAAGAAAAGTAAATGAAAAAATTCCTGCAATATTGTCAAAAGGAAGTGGTAGATTAAAGAGATTGTTTACAAGAAATTTCCAATATGATGGGTCTACGCGTTATATTGGTTAATCTTAACTAAAATCCCTCAAATCCACTTTTTCCAAATCGTCGTCTCTTGGTATCTTTACGATGTCTGCGACTTTGTCGCCTGGTTTAAGCTTGACGATTCTGACGCCTTGTGTTGCGCGACCCATTACGCGCATATCTTTCATGGTTGTTCTTATTACTGTGCCTTTGGTTGTTGTGATAATTATTGAATCTTTTGAATCAACTGAAAGCGAGCCGACTAAATTTCCTGTTTTATCTGATATCTTGAGTGAGATTACACCTTTTGAACCGCGAGAGGTTTTCCTGTATTCATCTAAATTAGATCGTTTTCCGTAACCTTTTTCTGTAATTGTTAAGATTGTTGTCTTTGAATCTTTTGGGATTATGTCTAGTGAGACGACTTCATCGCCTGTTGATAGCTCTGCTCCCTTGACACCGTAACTGGCGCGACCCATTGATCTTACTTCCTTTGAGTTGAACCTGACTGCGTTTCCTTTTTTCTTCATGAGTAGAACTTCTTGTCCGTCTAGTATTTGCTTTACACTAATGATTTTGTCTGAGCCGTCGGCTGGGAGGTTCATTACTCTGACCCCTGTTAATCTAGGTTTTGCGATATCTTTTGTTGGCAGTTTCTTGACGATACCTTTCTTTGTTGCAAAGAACAAGTGGCCTTCTTCGAAGTTTTTGAAGTTTCTTACATCCACTATTTCTTCGTCTCTTAGACTGAATAAGTTTGCTAAAGCCCTGCCCTTTCCTTGTCTACTTCCGTCCGGAACATCGTTTGCTTTTAGCCAGAATAATCTTCCACGAGATGTGAAGAACAGCAGAGTATCATGAGTTGAACAAGTAAGGAGATGGACAACAAAATCCTCATCTTTCAAATCAGCGCCGACCATGCCCTTTCCTCCGCGCCTTTGTTCCTTGTATAATTTAACGTCGACTCTTTTAATGTAGCCTGAATTTGTTACTGTAACTACCACGTCTTTCTTTTCAATCAGATCTTTTTCAGATAATTCGTTTACTGTTTTTATGATTCTTGTTCTTCTCTCTTCATCGTAGGTTTTCTTTAATTCTGCAACTTCTTTCTTAATTAATTTAAGGATTTCTTTGCCTGATCCAAGGAGATTCTTTAGATATTTTATGGTTTCCCTGAGTTTCTTTTCTTCATCTTTTAGTTTCTGGGATTCCATTGAAGTTAATTGTTGTAGCCTTGTTTCTAGAACTGCCTTTGCCTGGCGAGTTGTGAATCCAAATTTCTTCATCAAGCCTGTATGGGCTTCTGTTGCATTCTTACTTTTCTTAATGAAATTTACTATGTCGTCAATTTGTTTCAAGGCAAGAAGCAAACCGAGTACGATTTCTAAGCGGTCTTCAGCTTTTTTTAGTTCGAATTTGGATCTTCTTGTTACAACCAATTGCCTGTATTTTACATATGTCTCGATGACATCTTTGAGATTAAGGACACGCGGTTTATTGTTTACAAGAGCAAGAATGTTTGCGTCGAAATTTGTTTGTAGCCTTGTGAGTTTGAACAATTTGTTGATTGTGTATTTTGGATCGGCGCCTTTCCTTAGCTCTATTACTATTCTTATTTTTCCCTTAGCAGATTCGTCTCTAAGGTCTGCGACATCTGGGAGCTTCTTTTCGCTAGCTAATTTTGCTATTTCCTTGACTAGATTTGACTTGTTAACCATGTAGGGTATTTCTGTTACAATTATTCTTCTCTTTCCATTGACTTCTTCTTCGGTTGTGTGAGCTCGCATGATAATTTTTCCTTTTCCTGTTTTGTACATGTCTTTTATCCCAGAGCCCATTGCAAAGGCTCCAGTTGGGAAGTCTGGCCCTTTTACTATTTCAGTTAGTTCATCGATTGTTATTTTTGGTTTATCAATGTATGAGATAATTGCATCGCAGATTTCCTTAAGGTTATGGGGGGGGATGTTTGTAGCCATTCCGACTGCAATACCTGTTGCACCCATTAGGAGAAGGTTAGGTAATTTTGCAGGGAGGGTTTCTGGTTCGCTTGTTGAATTATCAAAATTAGGAAGCATTTTTACTGTTTCCTTTTCTATGTCTTGTAATAATTCTGAAGAAATTTTCGAGAGCTTTGCTTCTGTATAACGCATCGCGGCTGGGCTATCTCCGTCAATGCTTCCGAAGTTTCCTTGACCTTTAACGAGAGGGTACCTTAAAGAGAAGTCTTGTGCCATTCTTGCTAAAGCATCATAAACTGAAATGTCGCCGTGAGGATGGTATTTCCCCAGGACTTCTCCTACGACGGCTGCGGATTTTTTGGTTGCTTTTGAGTGGTCAAGACCGATGGAATGCATTGCATAAAGAATTCTACGGTGAACTGGTTTGAGGCCGTCTTCTGCTGCTGGCAGGGCTCTTTGAACTATGACAGACATCGCGTAATCGATGTATGCTTGTTCCATTTCTTCGATGATTTCTGCTCCTTGGACTCCTTTTTCATCTCCTATCTGATCTTTTTCTCTACGTTTGCGCTCTTCTTCTTCAGCTTCTCTTTCAATTTTTGCTTCGTCTATTTCTCTGGGGGTCATTCTTCTTCATCCTCCTCGTGATTGATTGTAAGTTCGAAGTCTTCTGCTAGTTCTAATGTAAAAGGGTTTTTGGTTTGTTTGAGTTCTTCTAGTTTGCTCATTAAATCATCTATTTCTCCTGAGGTGAAAGAGGTTTCTATACTTTCTACCTCTACTTCCTCTTCTACTTCTTCCATTTCTTCTTCTTGTGTTTGTGCTATTTCTTCTTCCATTATATATCTATTTGAGCCTCTGCTGATCTCTCTGCAATAAATTGTTTCCTTGCTGAAACATCGTCACCCATTAGTTTAGAGAATACTTCGTCTGCTTGAACTACGTCCTCAATCGTGACTTTTTTTAGCATCCTTGTTTTGGGGTTCATTGTTGTGTCCCAAAGTTGTTCTGGGTCCATTTCACCGAGACCTTTGAATCTCAATACTGATGCGTTCTCGCCAAGCTTCTTTTTAATTTCTTTCAGTTCTTCATCTGAATATACATAATGGTCTCCTCTTTTTCTTACCCTGTAAAGCGGGGAGACTGCGATGTAGATGTTTCCATTTTTTATTAGTTCTGGCATGAACCTAAAGAAGAAGGTGAGCAGTAGTGTTTTGATGTGGGCGCCGTCAACATCTGCATCTGCCATGATAATTATTTTTGAGTATCGCAGCTTTTGGGCGTCAAATTGTTCGCCAACGCCTGTTCCGATTGCTGTTATGAGGTTTGAGATTTCTTCGTTGGAAAAGACCTTGATAGGGCTTGCTTTTTCTACGTTTAGAGGTTTACCCCTCAATGGCAAGATTGCTTGGAATTGGTTGTTTCTCGCTTGTTTTGCTGAGCCGCCTGCAGAATCTCCCTCTACAATGTAAATCTCTGTCTCTTCTGATTTTTTCTTTGAACAATCTGCAAGTTTTCCAGGAAGTCCTGAGCCACCGAATGCGCTTTTTCTTCTTACTAGATCCTTTGCTTTCTTAGCGGCGTTTCTTGCTTTTTGGGAATCTAGTGCCTTGTTGACGATTCTCCTGGCGATTGTGGGATTTTCTTCAAAGAATTCTGATAACGAAACCATTGAGACGCTGTCTACTATTCCCTTGACTTCTGAATTTCCAAGTTTTGTTTTTGTTTGTCCTTCGAATTGCGGCTCTGGTACTTTGACTGAAATGATTGCGGTGAGGCCTTCTCTGACATCGTCACCTGTGAGATTGCCGTTCTTGGTCATTTTGTTTTTGTTTGAATAATCATTAATTGCGCGCGTTAGGGCTGTTTTGAAACCGACTACATGGGTTCCGCCTTCTACTGTGTTGATTGTGTTTACGAAACCAAGAACATTTTCTTGGTAGCCTGAGTTGTATTGGACTGCGACTTCTACGACAACTCCGTTGTTTGTTTTTGTGAAATAAATTGGCTTGTGAAGGGCATCTTTTGTTTTGTTTACCCATTTTACAAATTCTTCTAAACCTCCTTCGTAATGGAAGGTTTCTTTCTTGCCGGTTTTTTCTTCCTTTAGGATTATTCTTACGCCTTTGTTTAGGAAAGCTATCTCCCTAAAACGGGTTTGTAGGACGTTGAAGTCAAATTCAGTAGTTGGAAAAATTGTGTCATCTGGGAAGAATGTTATTTCGGTTCCTGTATCATCTTTATCTGTTTTACCAACTATTTTAAGGTTGCATAATGTCTTGCCAATTTTGTATTCTTGTTGGTATATTTTTCCATTGCGCCTTACTTTTGCGATCATGTGTTTACTTAATGCGCTTACGACTGAGATTCCTACTCCGTGTAGCCCGCCAGAAACTGCGTAAGTTCCTTTGTCGAATTTTCCTCCCGCATGTAGTTTTGTGATTGCGATTTCTAGGGCTGGTTTTTTGTAGATTGGGTGTGGCTCAACTGGGATGCCTCGTCCGTTGTCTTTTACTGTGACAGAACCGTTTTTGTTTAGGGTTACTTCGATTTTGTCGCAATAGCCTGCCATTGCTTCGTCTACTGAATTGTCAACTACTTCGTAAACTAAATGGTGTAATCCATTCTTGCTAGTGCTACCAATGTACATCGCAGGTCTGTGCCTGACTCCTTCTAGACCCTCTAAGACTTTGATATTCTTGGATGAGTAGCTCTTGCCAGATTCTTTTTTATCAACCATTTTAGAACCTTATAGTGTAGAAACGTGCTGAGGGTTTTTAAACTTTGCTGTGGAAAAACGAACTTTATCGACGGTAAAATTGTGTGTGACATCCTCCCAGCCCTAAAGGGTTGACGCGAAGCGTCAATTCCTCACTTCGTTCGGAACTGGGCGTCCTTTCGTTTTACGCGTGGTGCATCTGTTGATTTTCGACGTAATCATAAGCCCGCTCAAAATCACTATTCC
>JAHITZ010000010.1 GCA_018817405.1 Nanobdellota archaeon | reverse complement strand
TCCAAACTCCTTGCTCCCTCCTTTCAACTTCTCTAGTAATCCATTTTATTTTCTTCTTATTCAGTTTCTTCATAAGAACCTGCTTCACAGCAGGCCTTATCTTATTTGTCGAGGTAACCTTATTTCTGGATAAGACAGTTTAGAAAAGGATTTATTTTGTCACGTTGGCCTAATATTTGATAGAAATTGAGGGAGTTTTAAAGGTTTGGTGGGTGTAGAAAAAAGGATTATTATTTAGTCTCTAATGGAAGAGTAAAAACCCATTCTCTTGTTTATGGGGCTTGATCAAGTCTTCCAGATATCTTACAATGTTGCAGTGTAACGCCTTCCCCATCTGTTAAACTATATTTTTGCCCTTGTTTTATTAGTTCATCATAAGCAGAAGTAAGTAACGGATTACTGTGTGTTCTTTGGCTAAGGAGAACATAATTTTCTCCTATGTTTTTTTCTTACAGTAATCCTTTCTTTGTCCATATAAAATAAGAAAAGCGACTCCATAAAAACCTTTTGATTAACCGAACATCTCTAAGAAGTGTTACACTTTCGTAACCTCTCTCTCCAAGCACGTCGCAAGAACCACTCAGATAATTTCTACTCAATAAGTTAGTTGTCAATTAATTGAATGTTACTCAACTAACTAATCTCTGCTCAATCATTTAACTCTTAATTAATAATGATAATCATGAGTTAAATAATCTCCCCATATCCTATCAACCGCCAGTGTCCCTGGATTCTTCGGGCAATGCCAACATTGTTGCCTTTGAATAAAATGGCGGGGACTTTTAGATCTATGGCTATTTCATTTTCGTTTACTGATTTGATGGTTCCTCCTGTAATTGAGGTGTTAATGCTGAGCATAAGCATTTCTTTTTGCTCTATCTTTTCAACGTTTATATGTGAGGAGATACCGAAAACTTGAGGGAACAAAACATATTTTAGTTTTACTTCTGATGCAGCGTCGGGCAAATTTCCTATTTGGGAGACTACATTGCCAGAAAGAAGGTCTCCTTTGCCAAGAGCCATGTCCAGCCCTGTTTCTATTGATGTGCTCCCTCCAGGAGTTAACTCAGAAACTTTTTTTGAACCTATGAACAGACCCAATACTTTTGTTTTTACAGAATTGTATTCTTTCTTGCCTTCTTTTGTAACATTCCTTCCGGGTTTTATTTCTATCTCATCACCAACTTTTAATTTTCCTTGTTTAAGTGTTCCACCTAAAACAGCTCCCTTAAGCTTTGATGGAATCGTTCCAGGACGATTAATATCAAAACTTCTTGCAATAAGGAAGATTGGCTTGTCTTTTGTGTTTCTTTTAGGGATTGGAACTTCTGCAATAGATTTTAGGATTTCTTTAATGTTGACGCCTTGTTGTGCAGAGACAGGGATAATCTCAGACTCTGAATGACACTTACCTAAAAAATCTTTTATTTTTTTATAACTTTTTTTTGCTTGTTCTTTGTCTATTAGGTCTATCTTGTTCTGCACTATAATTATCTTATCAACATTTTTTGCCTGCAAGGTCATTAAGTGTTCATGTGTCTGCGGTTTTATCCCTTCATTTGCAGCGATGACAAGGATTGCCGCATCTATCAAAGTTGCTCCGGATAATGTTGTTGCCATAAGCATTTCATGACCTGGAGCGTCAATGAATGAAACGTGTCTAATTGGGGTTCCTTTTTTCTCTATGTTATAATTGTCTTTATCTTTGTAGATTGTTGTGTCTGCGTAGCCAAGCTTGATTGTAATTCCTCTTTTTAACTCTTCAGAGTGTGTGTCTGCCCACTTGCCAGTAAGCTGTTTTAACAATGTGGTTTTTCCGTGGTCTATGTGGCCGAATATTCCTATGTTAATTGTTTCTATTTGTTCTGTCATGACTGATAAAGAGAAATTGGTTTTTTAAAGTGTTTGGTTCTTTAAAGTTGGGGTTTTAACAGATATATCCAAATCAGCATTATACATAACTTGCTATTGGGATTTATTGACAAGAGGTAATAATTATTACATGAACAATTGAGGGTGTTGTCTCAACTTTCAATTAATCTTTTTTATTCAGAACATATTTAAACAGGCAAGCCTAGTTTTCTGTAAGTAAAAGAGTGTTACTGCACAATTTAAATGGTTTACAAGAAGTATATAAAAAGAGGGAAAAAACTTCACGGGCCTTATTATTATGAATCTTATCGTGATGGTTCTGGGAAAATAAAGAAGAGGTATCTGGGAACTTCTTTGATGAAAGAGAGTGTTTGGAAAAATAAATATTTTGTTTTGTTAGTTGTTTTTCTTGTAGCATTTGTTCTCGCAGGAAGTTTTAAGTTAACGGCTTTTTCAGTTGTTGATTTTGGAGATGGGGAAATTGAAAGTGGAAATGGTGAAGTCGGTGTTGTTGAGGATGAAAGCAAGGAATCAGAGGTTGTTAGAGAGGTTTCTTCTGGGTCTGCAAAACCGAAAGATTCTGGAGATAGTGAGACTAAAGACGAAAAAGAAAGTGAAGAAAAAGTTGAGCTAAGTAAAATATCTAATTCAAAAATTACAACAGGAAGAATTATTGAAGAATTTGAAAGAGGGCTTATGCACGAGGAACCTGCTAGCGAACCTTTATATAGGGGTGGGCAGAGTAATGATTTTGGAATTGATAAGGAAGATAGTGAAAATTTCTTGGAAAAATTATCTCGGCTGTTTAAAGCGTTTTTAAGGTTAGGCCAGGACTTTGTGCTTTTGGTTCAGGGTGATTGTGGCGATGGCATTTGTGAAGGGGAGGAGGATGATGTTAATTGTCCCGGAGATTGTATTGATTTAGATAGTTCCCTTAAATCTTATTCAAATACAATTGATGTTTCTAGGGATGGGTTTAAGATTGTCCAATTATATGGTGAGGGGGGGGAGAATTATGTGGTGCTGCAACTTCCAGAAAATGGAGCTTTGAAAGATAGGGGAAATCAGCAGCCTATTAACGCGGAGGATTTACCCTACACACTGCAAAATGGTGGAAACGAAGTAGACTATGTTCCTGAGGTTGATTTTACTGGTTTTGATAATTTTAAATTTAAGGTAGCAACAGGACAGGGCAGTAGCAGAGCTTCAAATATTTACTTGACTGTTGTAAAGTCCTGTGAAGAGGCTTATAAAACTAAAATCCCTTCAATTACAGATGAACGATGGTTAAATCCAGTGGATTTTGTTCCTTCTGGCGGTTTTACAAAACAAGATTATTTAAACTACATTGATGAAGTGTACCTTAGACGCCAAGCAGGATTTAGATTGCAGTTGGATAATCCGGACTCGGCGTATGGAGCTGATTTTGCTTATTACGAAGCGTTTTTCTATAGTATTACTGGAGAAGAAGAATACTACGACTACACAATGCAGTTTCTTAGACATAATGATGCTTACTACAGAACAGGGCCAGGACAAGGCACCCTGTTTTTTGAACTTGCACTAGTTCCCATAAAAACAATTTTGTTAATTAAGGATAGCCCTTATTTAACACAAGAAGATGATGATTTTTTGAGAGATTATTTGATGTTGCTTGATTCAAAGTTGAAGAATGAATATCTAAATAATTATGAATATGGGGCAAATAATCGGGCAATTGTTACTGCAATGAGCAGGAGAATCATTGCAAGGTTATATCCTGATGATTCAGATACGCAAAGTAGGATTGATTATGCTAACGCGGTTTGGGAAGATTGGTGGGAATTTAGGCATACTGCTGAGAACTCTGCACATTATAATGCCTTGTCGTTGTATGCAATTGACTTATGGATTAAAGCACTTGAAACAGAAGAACTATATCAAGATGAGGGAATGCAATATTTTGTAGATACATTTTATTCGGAATTTTCACCGCTTGGACTGATTCCGCAGCATGGTGATAGTATTGGCTTGAATTACAGGAAGGGAAAGTTAATTTACTTGCTTGAGAGATGGTCAAATCTTTATCAAAATGGAAAATACAAGGCTGTTGCACACAGGCTGTTTGATTGGACGTTGAGAGAGGAAGATAAAATAATTAACACGCAAGAAGAGCAATTTTTCATGGAGAACCTTATGGATGCATATCTAATTTCTGATGACAGTGTTGTTCCGGAATCACCTGAATTTAAGAGCGAGTTAAGTTATAGGAAAGAAAGCACAGGTCCTGGGAGGGAATATTTGACAGATGTAACAATTCCAAATAAATTAATTTTGAAAAGCGGAGATGATGAAACAGATATGTATGCAGAAGTTGAGGTTGCAGACCATTTTATGGCTCATGGTCATTGCGATTCTGGAAGCATTAACTTTTTGTCAAGCAGTGGAAGTGTTCTACTTGGAGATACAGGATATTTGGTGAAAGAGCCGAGGTTTCATAATGCTTTTCAGTTGATGGTAGAGGGTGATGGGAGGTGTAATACGGAAGATATAAAGGATTTGTCTGAGACCACGGTGCCTGTTTTTGAGGATTCTGGAATTGCCACATACTCTGAGATTGAGATATTTAATTATTTAGGGAAGACTGCAGATCTTAAAAGGCAAGTCTTTTTTGTTAAGAACAATTTTATTTGGGTGAGGGATGTGTTGGTTGCTAATGATAATTTGGACGCTGAAATCGGGCCGGCATGGCAGACTTTGGCTGTTTATGGAACAGAAGGCGGGAATTACATCAATACAGCCTACACTACTTTGCCTAATTCACATATTTGGAAAATAGAATGTCCTGCAGATGATTTGAATTATCCGGCTTATACAATGCAATGGAATAATTATCCTTATGATTTGTTGGTTGTTTTTCCTTCACTAAAGGGGGAAATGCAGTTAGATTCTGTTAATCTTGATGAAACCTTTTTTATTTTAGATGAAGAGGTACAAAGCAATGTCAAATACAGGGTTTGGGATAAGAAGGATGTTGCGCTTGGGCAGGGTTCTGTGGAGTATTTTAATAGTGTTTTGATGCCGCATGAGCCAGATCCAGACAATGGGGAGCTTGCCGGAGAGTTTGCAATGCTTAGTGATGAGGAAGATGTTTCTGTTTTGAGTTTTGGAAGTATGAGTGATAGTCTTTATTTATTGGGGGTCAATGAGCAATGCGGCGATATAACTACAGGGCCAATAAGCACTGATGCTTGTGTTTTTATTATTGAATTTGCAAATAATCAGGTTCTTAGATTTTGGCTGGTGGATACAACAAATCTTTATTTTGAAGGGAACTTGATTTACAGTTCTGCTGGCAGGACAACTGTTTATGAGCCGGATTATGAACCCACATTAACAGGGTGTGGTGATGGGGTTTGTGATAATGGGGAAACTTGCAGTTCGTGTCCAGGAGATTGTGGGGTTTGTTCTGGTGGCGGAAATGGGGGTGGTGGTGGAGGGGAGGGTGGCGGTTTAGATTATGACGAGTGTGAAGATGGGTTTGATAATGACGGAGATGGTCTTATTGATTATCCAGAGGATCCTGGATGTGCTACAAGCAATGACGATAATGAGACAAATCCTAGTTATAATCAATTATTAGGGAATGGAAATTGTGTAGAATTATGGCAATGCGGGGTATGGGGTACTTGTATTAGTGGAACAAAAGCAAGGGCGTGCAAGGATATTCATTATTGTGAAACTGAAAAGGATAAACCTTTAACTAAAGAAGAGTGTGATGTGGATGTGGCTGTTGCTGGCAGAAGGTATGATCTTGTTGCTGCAGTTGTTGCTTCGGTTCTCAGTGCTGGGGCATTTACCTGGGCTGTTGCATGGAGATTTATGAAAAGATTGAGAGCTAGGAAGAAGTTGATTGAGGGTGTTAGGAAGAGTAGCGCTGTGTTAAGATAGACTAACCGTACAATCATTTGCCTACCCCATCCAACTCACCAAAAATTAGTTGATAATGTTATTTAAAATCATAATGGCTGATGTCATTATATGTTGTAACTGTTTAAATGATGTAACCGAACTAATTATTGTATTTTAGTTGGGTGGATGATTTTTGAGATAATGAGTTTTAATTGGTATGGGGAACTGTTGCTTGGCTTCGCCAAAATTTTTCTATATGGTTGATTACTTTTATTTTAGTTTTAGATTCATCTTTTTCACATTTTCCTTGAAACCAAACCTTTTGTAAAGTTTTAGTGTCGGTAAATTGCTTGAGCTTACACTTAGAGATACTATTTTTATACCTTTTGATTTGGATAAATCCAATGTCTTGTTAATGAGGGCCTTGCCAATACCTTTCTTTCTATACTCTCCTAAAACAAACAAATCATCTATTGCACTTTTTTTCTTTGTTTTTGTGTAGGGGGTTTTCCCTTGAAAAGAAGCAGTAATATATCCCACAATTTTTCCATACACCTCTGCTACAAAAATAATTGTTTTAGATCTCTTCAAATCTTTTTTTAGTTCTTCTGATTCTGCTTTTCTTATCTTTTTAATAGGTTCCCAATTTAATTTAGTTAGTTTCATATGATATCCCATATTTTGCATAACTAACTTAAAAAGTTCTTTGAAATCTTTTTGATTGGCTTTTCTTACTTCCATCTTCTTACTCAATGGAATAGATTTATTAAGCTATCTAAAAGTGCCCGTCTTCTTTTTAGAAAAAAGAAGCAAAAAGGCAGGTAATCTCTCTTATTTATTTTATTCTGGTTTTTCTTCTTCCTTGGAAATTTCTTGAGGAGGAGATTCAGTTGATTTTTGTTCTGGTTCTTTTTCTTTTGGTTGTTCAGCAGGTGCTTCTTTGTTTGCTTTTGGGCTCTCTACGGGTTTTGGCTTGTTCTGTTCTGGGAAGATTTTTTCTAAAGGTGTTTTTCCTGTTTTGAGAATATTTAAATTTATTTGAATTGACTTTTCATAGATAGTTTTTCCGCGAACAGTTTTTCTTAATCTTAAACCTTTGTTCAATCTTGGCTTTTTCTTTTTTAGGCCTTTTGGATTGCTTTTCATGGCAAAGCCTTTTGTTAGTAAAACTCGTTTTAAGCCAATACCTTCAACATCTTTTGACATTGGGAAACCAGAGAAATCACTGCCTCCTGTTATTCTCAGTTCATATCCTTCTAGTTCTGGTTTGATGCTTTTTCCATCTATTTTGTCTCCGATGGATTTTCCTGCTAAGACTTCTGGTTGGACTTCTAGTTTCCAAGCTTTTCCTTGGTTTGAGATATTTAGTTTTAGTGTCATGTTTTGATTTTAGGGAAGGGGGTTTTTAAGTTTATTGGGCGAAGCCAAGCAACATCAGGATTATGAGAAGTCGTGCGTAGCACGATTTGGGTGGAGAAGTCTGTAAGGTTTCGGAACTCTTTATCCCCTGTTAAATCCTTTTTCTCGAAGAGAAAAACCGAGAGCCGAAGGCTCGGAGGAGTCGCCAGCACTATATTTGTTTTTAGGGGTTTGTCGTCGCCTTTTTTGTTTCTTTTTTTATAAAAAAGAAAATAATCTTTTAGGGGTGGGAGAAAATTTATTCTTCTTTAGCCAAAAAACTCCACCAAGGTTTTTCTATTGAAGGTATTTCGCCAGTTTCAGCACTAACTTTTGCTTGTATTTTCATATCAACTGGAAATATTGCTACTATTCTAGCTTTTTTAGTTCCAGTTACAGAATAAACAGCTTTCTCAGATTCTTCTTTTAGTTCTGTAATTTCAATAGTACTTGTTCCTAAAATTTCAGAAATTTCTTCAGGCATAACTTTTATTTCCTTAGTTCCTGTAGAAGTTTGCATTGTAAGTTTTGAATTTATTACAGACACTTTTTCAGAAGTAACAGCTTCTACATTTCCACTCTGAATAGATGTTCCTCCTGATTCTGTTTTTGAGATTGCAATATGCTTCTTTGAGATTCTTCTTCAAAGAGATTTTGAAAGAGCCATTTACAACAGAAGAGATTCCAGTGAGGAAGAAGGAGAAAACTCTTCCAAGAGTCATTAGTGCTGAGAAAATTAAGGAAATAATTGATGCTACGGACAATTTGAAGCATAAGCTTGTGTTGAAACTACTTTATTCCTCGGGATTGAGATTACAGGAATTGATTAATTTGAAGCGGAGCGATATGGATTTTGATAGGGGGATGATTCACGTCCGTAGGGGCAAGGGGAAGAAGGATCGAATGACTCTGATGTCTGAATCTTTAAAGATGGATTTGTTGAAGTATTATAGCAAAGAGGCGTTTAAGACAGATTACGTGTTTGAAGGGCGAAATGGAAAATACACTAAGAAGAGTGTGCAGAAAGTTTTGAAGGAGCTTGGCAGGAAGGTTGGGATTAACGTGACTCCGTATATGTTGAGGCATAGTTTTGCGACGCACTTACTTGAGCAAGGTACTGATATAAGACATATTCAGAAGTTGCTCGGGCATAGTGATCTGTCAACAACAGAGATTTATACCCATGTTTCACAAGCAAGCATACAGAGAAAACCGATAATTATACAAGCTTGCCCTGTTTTCTCTTACGGATAAACTCTTGAATAGCAATTTATTATCATTGTGTTTATCCATAAAGAATATAAGGAGTCCTTTAGATAATATATAATGCCAGAACAACTATCTTTCCACGATCAAATAAAATAACGAAAACTTTAATAACAAATAAAATAGGCGAAAGTATGCCTAATAAACAGTATTCGAGCGAAGATTTGAAAGATACATTATCGCGGCTGAGTCGTGGTGAATTTAATCCATATTGTGCAGTAAATTTAGATGTGTTGCTAGAGAAGTGTTTTACACTCCAGGAATTGAGATTTGCTTTGGCAAGATATGAATAAATGGATAAGCCGAGGCGGGATGCCTCAGATTTTCGTTTTCGCAAGAGGCTGGGATCATATTGTGGCTAACTGGGAATTGCATAGGGCTAACTTTATATATTGAGTTTACCTTTTTCTTCCATGCCAGAAAGAATATCGTTCCACGATCAGATACGTCGTAATAAAATGAAATCGTTTTTTCTTATTGTGATTATATTTGTGTTTTTTATTTTGCTTGGCTGGATTATTGCGCTGGCTGTTAATCCAGGGTATTTCTTTTTTATCATGATTTTTGCGATAATATTTTCTTTACTTTATGTTTTGATTTCATATTACAATTCTGATAAGATTGCTCTGGCTTCGGTGGGAGCGAAGAAGGCTAATCGGGAAGAGCATGCGAAATTTTATCATGCTGCAGAGAATATGGCGATTGCTTCAGGATATAAAAGGCCGGGATTGTATGTTATGGAGTCGGAGCAGATAAATGCGTTTGCTTCTGGCAGGAATCCGGAGAAGGCTGTGATTTGTGTTACAACTGGTTGTTTGAGGAAGTTAGAGAAGCACGAGTTGGAGGGAGTGATTGCGCACGAAATGTCGCATATTGCGAATTATGATATTAGGTTTATGACTTTGGTAGCAGTGATGGTTGGGTTGATTTCAATCACAGCGCAGATTTTTTTAAGGAGTTTGTGGTTTTCATCTGGAAGGGACAGAAAAGGAAATGCGTGGATAATGATTATTGCGGTTGTTGCTGCTATTTTGGCGCCACTTGTTGCGCATTTGGTTTCGTTAGCTATTTCGAGGAAGAGGGAATTTAGCGCTGATGCAACTGCGGTTAAGTTTACGCGTTATCCTGTTGGGTTGAAAAAGGCGCTGGAAAAAATAAGGCATGAGCATTTGGAAGATAAGGATAAAAAAAGATATCCTCAGGCTATGGCTTCGTTGTTTATTTCTGACCCTTTTAAGTCGAAGATAAAAGGTCTTTTCAGTACGCATCCACCGATTGACGTGAGGATTGCGAAGTTGGAGAAGATGTAATTTATCTTGAATTTATTTAGGGTAAGAAAAGCCCGTGATGTCCTTCTGCTATTGAAACGGCAGTCATTTTTCTTAGAGTTGTCGGATCCCTGCCATCAAGATATTTTTTGCGGGCCCTCCTGGTTTCATCAGATACAACATCAACTCCAATGTTCATTAACTCAAGAACTGCTGTCCTCAGACCATATGTCTCTCTAAGATGCTCTCTTACTATGAAATGAAGATTAGATTCTGTTGTTAGGCCTCTTGTGTATACAATGCCTCTTGCTCCTGTCCGGTTTTCTGCTACTATTGCTTCTGCAACTGATAAGGCATATTTTTCATCTGTTTGGAAATTACACACTGATTTCTCTAATTCTGTAACTGCTTCTGGAGGCATTGCTGCTTTTACAGATTCAGAGAGAGCTTCGCCTCCTGCTACGATGAGTGCTGCTGCCTGTTCGATTGGGTCGAGTATTTCTGTATTTCTTACCCATTGTCTTCTCGGCAACCCTATTATTTCGAATCCTTGTTTTACACTTTCTGTTGCAATAGCATAGCATGATGGATGATAAGGATAGGATAAAAAAGCAAGGCACATTTGAGGTGTTGTGTCCATTGATGTGAGGCCTGTTCTTTGGAATTCTGTTAATTCTTGTTCAGGGATGCCTCTTGGGAAGTAGTTTGTGTAAATTGTCCTGTAGGGATTTCTTCCTATTCTCTCTAAGGCTTTTAGGCCAAATTCTGCAAATTGGTCTATGGTTAAGGTTTGTCTTTCTTTTCCTTGAGAGTTGTCTTGCTCTAAGGCTTCTGTGATGTACAAGATATCGTGTGGTGACAGTCCTTGTAAAAAACTTTCAAATGTTAAAACATTTTTTCTTTCTTCCCGGTCTTTTTGTTCTGGTTGAATTTCAATGGTGTCTTTGTCTTGAGTTGTTGTTGGCAAAGCTGTTGCTACAGTTGCTCCCACAACCTGTGCTGCTTTTGTTAGAAAATCACGTCTTGTCACACCCATACCTTTATTTAAAACCCTGAGAATATAAATTTAACGGAGTTTTTTTGGTTTTGTGGCGGATTTTTGGATTGGTCGGAGGGTTTAACATCGGGCTTAAGGGAAGTTTGCGAAGCAAATTTGGGAAAATTCCTGCAAGGGATTTTCCTCATAATCCTTGTTATATGAGGGTGAGCGTAACGCAGTGAAGCGAAAGTCTGCAAGACGTCCCCGAGGATTTTTTGTGTAACAAAAAACCGCAGAGTTGAGTTTGAGTTTTATTTTATCAATTTCTGCGAAGCAGACTATCTTTTAGGGCACGCGCGCTTTTTTTGTTTCTTTTTTTCTAAAAAAGAAAATGGAAATAATCTTGGGGGTGGGAGAAATTTTTAACCGAATAAATTCTTAAACCAGCTAATTATTTTTTGAAATAATCCTTGACTAACGCATTGGCTATCAATACACAAGTTTGAAAAACACTCAAAGTTATTCTCACAAACTGCGTTTCCTTTTGATTGTTCAACAAAAGAACCTGTATCAGCGCAGAATTTTTCAGATTTTCTATATCCGTAAGGGTAACACTTTTTATTTAATTCACATCCTTGACAAAGATAGTTAGCTTCTTCGGTCTCCCCAATGATTTCGATAGACTCTTCTTTAGGTTTTAAAATTATATCTTTTCCACAACTTTCATACGCTTCAAAATCATCTAATTCTTTACTTTGGCTGTTCTCTTTACAATATTCAATTGCATAGAATTTCCATGTTGCTTCACTTTTACAGGAAGTTTCTCCCCCTTCCTCTACTATCTCGTCATCATCTTCACAGACCCAATGAGCTCTTCTGTATTTTTCTGTTGTATATTCCTCATCTGACCCACAATAAAATTCGATATAATCATCTTTTCCATCAATTACAGTATGGGCATACCCTCCACAAGTACTATACCAATTTAAATCATAACCTTTATCTCCAAAAACATAGGCGACACATTTCTCTGTACCACTACATTTAAAACCTACACCATCACGGGTATAACAACTTTGTTCGCTATTAGAACCTCTGAAAATACATCCAACCGCTTCTTTTTTCCCACCTTCCTCATTTCCATCGTCTTCTTTGCCACAAACTTCATCCCACTCTTCACAAGCGCCCTCATTTCCAGCACCACATTGCACAAATAAATGGTCGCATTCTGCAAAAACTCCAGTGCCTAAACAAATATCCAACCAATCATTACAAGCACTTACAATCCCTGCTCCGCATTGCACAAATAAATGTTGACACTCGGTAACACCACTATCTAAACAAGTGCTTAACCACAGTTCACATGCATTCTCATTATTCCCATCCTCACATAATTCATAGAGATGTTCACATTCTGTTCCAATACTGCCTGTGCAGAGACATCATCCCACTCTTCACAAGCATCTTCATCTCCTGCTCCGCACTGCACAAATAAATGGTCGCATTCTGCAAAAACTCCAGTGCCTAAACAAATATCCAACCAATCATTACAAGCACTTACAATCCCTGCTCCGCATTGTATTAATAGATGTTCACATTCAGTAATACTTCCATCCAGACAAATATCCAACCAATCATTACAAGCGCCCTCATTTCCAGCCTTGCATTGCTCAAAAAAGTAATCACATTCTGTTGCCCCACCCTCTTGTGCGTAAACAAAAGAAGTCATAAGTCCTACTATTAAGATTAAGAAGACTGGCAAAATAATTTTCTTGTTCATAGTGTAAATTAAATTATAATTCCTTTAAAAACCTTTCGAAAGCTTTGGTACAAATGTTTGGATATTGCACTTTAAAGTATTTGGTATAAACATTTGTATGGGCAAATACGATGAAATGATTTTGTCTGTTCTTTCAAAAGATGAGATAAAAAGCACAAACCAAGGTTTAGAGGAATTGCAAAAGAAAGTAGATAAGGTAATCAATTGGCACGCTTTGTATCGGGTTTTAATGGAACTTAAAGCAAGTGGAAAAATAGAAAGATTGCAGAGTAAAGCTGGATTCTTTTGGAGGAAAAAATGACTTGCTGTAGTGTCCGCTATTAATGTTACCTTGTGGTTCTAAGTTGTTCATCATTTTTATTTCTTTCTCATCTTTTCTAGGAAAGCCTGATGTGGGGTTCGGAGTTTACCATTGGTCAAACCAGAATGTGGTCGCTTGTAGTTGT
>JAHITZ010000048.1 GCA_018817405.1 Nanobdellota archaeon | reverse complement strand
TTTAGAACAAGTCAGTTCTCACCCTGTTTGTAAACACAATGAGCGACGACTCGCTCATTTTTTTATATTCATAAAAATAGAAAAAGATTGCCGCAATTCATCCCACAGCTAAAGCAACGGGATTTCTTGCGGGACTTTAACCATCTGGGAGCAAGGCCTATCATGCATCAATCTAGAAAAAATAGGCACAATTCCTCCAGAAAAAGAAGAAAAGTACAACGCCCTCTCTAGAGAAAAAGCAATCCGGCTTTATTCTGATTGGCTAAGAGACCCAGAAGGCACGGTATCGAGCTGGCAAACCAGAGATCCAAACGCCTCTGGATTCGGAAAATGGGGTGGAGCCGTCCTCCTCCCAAACGGTCGTCCACCGGGCCCCTCAATAATCTCCTTCTCCGGACTAGCTGAACATGTTGACGAAGCAGTTTCATTAAATCTAGGAAGACTACTTTGCCTCACAACAGATAAACACATTCAAAGAGTTCTCGATGTTTCAGGAAACCCAGTATACACAGAAATGGCTGAAGCAATAGGTTAAACCTTTCTATTCCCCGCCCTTCTCAACATTCCCCATAAACTTCTCAAAACCCTCCATATGACTCAAGCGAGCCTTCAACAACAAACCACGCAAAGTCGAATCAACCTTCACACCCAACTCAATCAAAATAGGCTTTATCAACATGTAAAGTTTCTTGCCCTGCTTATCCAAATCAGTAAGAATACAAACCCGCGTCCTCTTCCTGTCTTCAATCCCTTCAGCAATCTGCTCGATTCTCTCCCGCAAACCTACGCCAGTCACATGAATCGCATAAACCCTATCAAAACCAGCGTTCTTCAACGCCGCGACATCTTTCTTTCCCTCCACAAGAATCACATAATCCTTGAACTTCTCAACATCGTTCTTCAGCTTTGGGTTAAATTTCATATTCAATTGAAGAAAACACACTATAAAAAATTATCAATAATATCAAAACACTCACAACACCTCGGTCTGGTGACGGGCGTGGTATCATAATAATTTAAACTACTAAAAACAAAAAACGACCTACTTCAAAACTTCCATAACCTCACTCCAACTCTTAACTCTCACAGCATTCCCTGGCAACTCAACACCCTGATTCCACGGCTGATCAAACAAAAGAACCTGGCCACAAACAGGAGCACACTCCCAAACATACTTATCGTAATCATCAATCAACAAATCAATCTTCTCTTGCTCACAAATTGCCGCCTTCGTCGTGTTCACGCCAGAATCGCTCTTCGAATACTGGTTCGTAAAGACCACCTTATCAAAAACATCAGGGAAATGCTCCTTCAGCCAATCCAACGTCTTCTGCTTATACACAAAAGGTCTTGCAGTTATAACAACCAACTCATGAACCTCCCTCAATGCTTTGATACTCTCAACAGCTCCCTCTACCGGCAAAACAATATCAAACGGTGTCTCCAAATAAAACTCATGCGCCCGATGTATTGCCTCATCCCGAGTGATCCCAAAGATATCCCAAAAATCATGCGAAGTTATCTCGTCATAACTAAACGAGCCACCATATCTCTCTTTATGAAACTCCAAGAAAGGCGTTACCCAATCCGCAGCAACTCCATCCAAATCAATTCCTATCTTCATATCTTCAAGTGAAAAACACACTTAATAAAACTTAGGGGAATGTTTAAAAAACTTACATTTCTTCTTTAATCAAGGCCCCTATGAAAAATGCGTAGCATTTTTTATGCGGCGAAGTCGGGGGCCATGAGCGAAGTAAATGGCCCCGTAGCTCAGCCTGGTTAGAGCACTGGACTCTTACGACGCGAACTTGTTTCGCGAAAGTCTGAAGAGACTTGTCTCGAAGAAATCCAGGTGTCGCGGGTTCAAATCCCGTCGGGGCCACTCAAAACATCCGGCTGGCTTGCCCTTGAATGAGCTTGTCTCGTTCGAACGAGGATCTCAGATCCGAAGCCGTCGGGGCCACTTAATCAACATGCCAAAAAAACAATCCCTAAAAAAACTCTTAGACAAAATCCAATTAAATGTAAACAAACTCTACCACATAGCAACGCACGACGAAAAAACAGACCTTTACAACCACGTTTTCTTCAAAGATATCTTTGCCCTCGAACTAGGAAAAGCAAAACGAGGAAAACCCCTTTCCTTAATCATCGTAGATATAGACTTCTTCAAAAAAGTCAACGACACCTATGGCCACTTGCAAGCAGACAAAATCTTACTCAAACTCGCACAGCTCCTCCAACACAAAGTAAGAAAATATGATATTGTCGCAAGATTCGGCGGCGAAGAGTTCTTCATAATGCTCCCAAACACAAAAATCACAAAGGCAAAACAAATCGCAGAACGCCTCCGCAAGACCACACTCACGAACCCCTTCCTGAAGAAATACAAAATCACAATCTCTCTCGGCGTCTCACAATTCAAAGACAAAGATAACCTAGAAAGAATATCAAAACGAGCAGATAAAGCACTTTATCAAGCGAAAAAAACTGGGAGAAATAAGGTTTGCATTACCTAGCAACAAATTATATAAGCCAAAAAGCACACCAACAACCATGAAAAAAGGGCTGAACAAAAGGGGACAAGACCTTTCTATCGCAACATTAATTCTAATTGTGCTAGGCATAGTAATTCTCGTATTACTAATAGGGGGGTTCTCTCTAGGATGGGGCAACCTCTGGGAAAAAGTAAACATCTTCTCAGGAGGAAAATCAAACGTTGGAACAATAAACCAAGCTTGCCAACTAGCATGCACACAACAAAACACTTACAATTTCTGTTCTGAACAAAGAGATCTAGAATTACAAAACAAAAAAACAACAACGGGATCATGTAATGACTTCGCAACAAAGAATCCCTCGCTAGGAATAGAAGGATGCAGTCTCTGTAGCGCACCCTCTGAAGGTTGCAAAATCCAAAACCAAGCAGACACAAACTGCGACGGCGAACCAAATCAACTAACACAAGAAACCTCTGGAGCCAACAAGGACTACTACTTTTTCCAAGCAGACACAAGCGACCTAAAAGAGAATGATGGAAAACAAAATTTAGAAAAAATAAAAGCAGAATTAAACATCCCTGACAAATTTTGTTACTGGGAAGCCTTGGCAGAAGTCTACAAAGAAAAATGCCCACAGCTTAGCTATTTAGAACTAGACCAAATATTCGAAAAAAAGAGACAATACTACGAAGCAAACAGAGACGTCTGGCCCTGGACCAATTTCGATGAAGACTATTGCGTTCCAGTAATCTTCAGCTATGAAGAATGGGATCCCGGTCCTCGTGCAAGTGGAGCACCTGCTGGCTACTGGAATCACGAAACCATTAACATAAACCCTTATTACGAATGGGAAAAAGAATATTTAAGCCATGTTTTATTGCACGAAGGAGTCCACTCTCTTCAAAAAGCAGAGGCTGAAGTTATAGACACAAGCGAGATGACTTCCCAAGAAAGATGGGATGCTATCCAGAAAGCTTTTGAAACAGACACTCATGTAGGAACCGGAGAAGAATCTCAAGGGGTTATCTCACAAGCAGACGGAACTCAAGTCCTCAATGATCTAGAAGAAGCAAATGAATACTTTAAAGAGATATCCAAAAATGTCTGCGAACAATTAGAAGAAAAACTCTATCTTCTTACAGAACTGTGCATCCCTCCAGACTTCAACAGCTACTACCTTTACCATGAAAAAATAATCTTCAACCCGATTTTAGAAAAAATAAAAGAATCAAATCCGCAAGAATACAAAGAAGCAGAAACCCTAATCGCCCAATTAAAAGCAATCATAAAAGAAGGATATTACAAAGCTAAGAAAACAACAGTAAAAGGCTACGTCGGATCAAGAGTAGAACTACAACCCCGATTATCAGACGTGCAAAGATACTGGCTTGACAAAGAATGTAAAATCATCTCAACAAAAGAAGAAGCAAAATACGCACTAGATAGATTTTTAGCAGACGATTCAAGCGAATCATACTACTTCCTTACAAGAGCAGAACTATGGGCCTTACTCGATGTCTACAAAAGAGAAGGAAAAAGAGATGAAGTTTATAATGAGCTAATCACAATACTCCCTAGAATTGCGCAAGCAGATGGCCTCATAGATCAGCCGACTTATACCTAAACAAAAAACTATCGATAAACCCGCCAAGTGTGCCTACACTTCGTACACTTATAGAATTTCGTTTCAGACTCATCAGCCGCCCGAGTCTGCATTGTCCAGAAATAAGCTTTTTTGTGTTTACATTGAGGGCATTTTATATCAACTTGCGGGTGGATATCATCCTGATCAGATTTTATCACAGCCACAGCATCTACCTGTTTAATTTTTTCAGAAACCTTAATCTTCGGCTTTTTCTTCTGCCTGTGACCACAACCCGCACACCTTGCCTTGCCATCTCTTACAACAATTACACTGCCGCACTTTTCACAAAATTCCATTGCAACCTTTTTTGATTGCATTAGTAGGTTCTGTGTTATTTATAGTTTTGCATAATTATAGAGTGGTATTTAATCCTTACAAACATATTCCACAATCAGAAAAACGATGCGCCACCGCACCTTAAAAAGTGCGGTTTGATGGCGCTCGTTTTTTGGATGCTTAATATACTAACTCCACACTTAAGTGTGGAGTTTTCTCAAGCATCTTGACCTAACCAAAATTCATATTAACACAATAAACTGTTACAGAAAGATTTGAGAATTCATCAATATCCAATTTTAATTTTGAATTGAAACATTTACAATTAATTATATTTATTCTATAATTTAAAGTATACACTTAGCGATTGTTCAAACTAACAAAATGTTTTCAAATTGAAGTTGTTCCAAATTCCCCTCTGGACTATTACTAAATCATAACTCTATTTAGGAAATGAAATTACATTCAGAAAAAATTAACCACAAAACCCTCTCTCCCCCGCAGGTCGAAACGGCTCAAAAAATATCAACTTAACCCAACCCAAGACAGGAATCTTAAAAACAGTCTTCCCAATTATTCTCTCCTCGGGGATATCGGTCTCATCAATCCCTTGAATATTATTACTAGAAGTTAGCTGCTTTTGATTATGATCTCCCTTAGTCGCATACGGATTCTCAGAAACAATTCTATGAATTATAGGATGCTTCGCACTTGATTCAGGATTGGGCTCAAAAATGATAATATTTCCTATTTCATAATCTGAATGCCCCCAAACAAAGATTATATCTCCCTTATTCAAGCCAGTTCTATAATTAAATTCCTCAAACTCTTCCCTGCTAATTCCTTCTCTTACATACCAATCTCCGTGAGCACTCCACCATTCATCAAAACCAGATTCGTGATACAATGAGCAAGATTCAATAACAACCAAGGGCAACGAGCTTCCGGTAACAAGCGAAAGAGCTGGAAAGAATATAAACTTAATCAAGATAACTAACAAAACAAGCGAAACAACCCAACTCAGCCAAGTGTCTTCCTTCAAAAAAGCCCAAAATCTCGCAATAGGATTCTTAGATTTCTCAACATACAGTTTAAATGTAGGAGCATTCATCCCAAAAACTAGTAAAAGCCTTTTTTAAAACTAATCATAAGAAAAATAACATCAAGCAACTTTTCTATAATCAGCGCATCTTACATATCCCTTAGCCAAACGCTCATCTCTCATACCAATATATCCAGCTACCTCTGCTAACTCTCTTATTATCCTAAGGGGATTTCTTTCATGTTTACTAAATAAAGCACTGGGACTATCTAAAAACCTGCGAGCCGAACGCTGCTCATCTCTCATACCAATATATCCAGCCACCTCTGCTAACTCTCCTATTATCTTAAATGGATTTGTTTTATGTATGATAACTAAAACACTAAGACGATCTGAAAGCCTACCAGCCAAACGCCTGTTTCTACCCAAGGTTAAATAAGTCACATGAGGCATCTAAACATCAGTCTTTAGATATTTTTAATTGTTTCTACTAACACAATACAATCATCGACACATTTTTATACTACTTTCTTCCAGTAAAAACATGCTTTGGGAAACAATTGGAATAATCATCGCAGCACTTCTTTTACTTGAAGGCATGCTTATTCTCACAATCCCAAAACAAACCACAAAACTAATAAAGATGATGATAAAAAAAGAAAAACAGTTCAAATTTGTAGGAATGATTGAAGCCCTTATAGGTCTAATCCTTTTGATTTTAGTTTTGGTTTATTGAAATGGGACTAACAAAAAAAGAAAACCCCCCCTCAATTCTCCACCCCAAACTTATAATAATCTTCACAAATTCCTAAAATAACATTCCCCTCTCCTGTTTCAACAGCAATCTTTGGCACAACTACAAATTCACCACTCAGATACCCTTCAATTAAATCCACGCCTCCTGTCCTGCCAGGCTCAACAACAAAATCAACCTCTTCAACTATTTTTATCTCTCCCTCACTAATTGACTTTACTACAAACCCTTCTAATCGCACACTGCCCACATTAACAACTTCAAGTCTATATTCCTCGCCTTGCAAAAAAATCTCTGCCCTGAATTGAACACCCTTGCAGTCAAGAGTAGGATTTAAAGAAATAATTGCCCCTTTGCTCCAAGAAAAAACAAACGCCCCAATGCCAATGACAATAACAATTAAAATAACACTTGCTATAATCGGAATTATTCCTCTTTTTTCCATCTTTATTTACGGTTAGTTACAAGCTGCTTGGTAAGGGTTTGTATATTTCTCGCGTGCTCTTCAACAACATTTCTTGGAACAGATCCATCAGCAGTCTGTTGAAGAAACTCAGAATAGAGTTCTCCAGCACGCTCTTGGGTCTGGTCGTGAAGACAAAGCAATTGGTATTCCTCACCAAGCTTTGCTGTTATTTCTTCTGAACTCTCTCCCATTAAAATATAAAGAATAAACTGAATTATTTAAAGTTTTAGATGATAAAAAATGCGCCGACCG
>JAHITZ010000047.1 GCA_018817405.1 Nanobdellota archaeon | reverse complement strand
TTTAGAACAAGTCAGTTCTCACTATGTTTGTAGATACAGTGAGCGACGACTCGCTCACTTTTTTATATTAATCAAAATAGAAAAAGATTGCCGCAATTCATCCCACAGCTAAAGCAACGGGATTTCTTGCGGGACTTTAAATGGTTCACAGCAGTTAATAAAAAATGAAAAACTCAATAACTGAAATAATGTTAAGAGAACATAAAAGAATAGACGCAATGATAGAAGAAGTTGAAAAAACCCTTCCAGATTTTGAAAAAGCCAGACAAATATTCAACAAATTCAAATGGAATCTTGAAAAACATTTCTTTGTAGAAGAAAAAGTTATTTTTAGTGCTTACAGCTCAACAACAAGCAATGAAAGCGAAGACATTTTCACAATATTAAAAGAACATAAAGATATTTTATGGTCTATGAAGAAAATAGAACAATCCCTTTCCAAAAACCTTCAGCCAAATTTTTCAAACATAAAAAAAGACCTGAAAGACCATGTAAATTTTGAAGATAGAATCTTTTACCCAAGACTTGACGAAGAATTAGATGATAACCTAAAAGAGGTTATGATAGACAGGGCTAAAGAAGTGATTAAAGAATAATTAAATTTTAGCTCACAACACTCTTCAATAAGTTAATGCCTTTCCTTTCCCCGCATAATTATTTCCCATTAATCATCTGCCACCAACAGTATCTCCGCACGACACAAGATAAATCAAAACTTTTTGCGCTATCACTCTTTCAAACTACGCACGTAAAAAAACTCTGCACGAAAACTATGCGCAGTTTGAACCAGAGGGCGCGGCGGGTGTGGGTGCGCAAAAAGTTCCTAACTAACCAGTACGGGGATACCCAAGCCAAAAACTAATTAAACAATTATTTGATTGTAATAAAATGAAAAAACCAGAAAAAATAATGCTTCTTTTATTAAAAGAATTCAGATATCATAAACATCCAACCCTCCGCCGAACATCAAAAATAAAAAATCCTTACAAAACCCTTATCTCCTGCCTTCTCTCACTCCGCACTCAAGACAAAAACACTGCAAAGGCATCCAAATCTTTATTCAAAATTGCAGACACTCCTGAAAAAATTTCCAAACTACCAATAAAAAAGTTAGAAAAATTAGTTTACAGTTCAGGTCATTATAAGAAAAAATCCAGGACAATAAAAGAAGTCTCCAAAATTCTCATAGAAAAGCACAACAGTAAAGTTCCAAATACAAAACCTGAATTACTTGCAATAAAAGGAATTGGCCCAAAAACAGCTAACATCGTCCTCTCATTTGCCTACGGCCAAAACGTCATTGCAGTTGACACGCACGTCCACAGAATTCCAAACAGACTTGGATTAGTAAAAACAAAAACCCCAGAACAAACAGAACCAGAGCTTGGAAAGCTCTTCCCAAAAAAATATTGGAGAGAGATAAACACAACCTTCATCCTCTTCGGAAAAAACATCTGCCTCCCTATCTCTCCGAAATGCTCACAATGCCCTCTTAATTCTCTCTGCCCAAAAGTAGGCGTTGGGAAAAGAAGATAAAAACTCAAAAACCCTCTACAACAGGATAAATTATCGTTCCACTAAATTCCTGAGCAAACGTCCCAACAGGAATGTTTAACTTCAAATAAAGCTCAAAACTAGAATTCTCAGAAATAAAAATAACAGGCAGCTCATCTGCACTAACAAAATTTGCCCCATTGTCTACGCTGAACAGCAAATTATCTTCTGTAAAAACAGTTCCAATCCCAGGACTTACAGAAATTCCGATAACATCCAAGCTGGAATTGCCCACTGCCAAAGTAGAAATCGCTATGCTAGACTGCCCAGGCATTAGCCTACTAAAATCCAATGTTCCAGGATTCGGAATAAAATTCATATCAAAGGTTATATTCTCTTCTATACCAATATACTAAACTAATCCAAAACCAAAAAAGTCATCTCGTCCTTCTTCTCCAAGGTCCAAAGCAGTTTCTTGCAGTCTCTCTCTAACCTCTAAATTATCAATTCCTTCATTTTCTGAAAACAATGCAGCTGCAACCACCCCAACATGAGGCACACTAAACGAAGTACCGCTATGGGGATTCCCGTCGCTTAAAAAAACACCTTCTCCTGAAGCCACCAACTCAAGCTCTGGCCCATAATTTGAAAAGCCCGACCTTTGCAAATTCTCATTAACAGAATCCACAGCAATAACAGAATCATAGGCTGCAGGATATAGAACAAATTCTTCACCCTCATTTCCAGATGCAGCGATAAGTAAAATTCCATTGTCATACGCAAAATCAAACGCATCTTGCAAAAATGACGAGTTGCCCTCGCCTCCAAGACTCATTGACACGATATCCATCTCATTATCAATCGCCCAATTTATTCCCTGCAATACACTAAACGCACTACCTGTACCAGTTTCATCCAAAACTTTAACTTCATAAACTTCTGCTCCTTGCAAAGGCAAACGAGTGTTAGGCCTTCTTAAAATCTGGGTGACAAGAGTTCCATGACCATTATCATCCCAGGGGGTCAGGATCATCATTAATAAAATCATAACCCAAACTAACATTCAACAGGTTATAATCAACTCCTGTGTCAAGCACTGCAATTCTCACACCATTTCCAAACCCGCAGACAACTCCACTAATTTCAGAAAAATTAATTCCAATAACTTGAAAATTCCAAGGCGTTTCTTCCCCATCAAGAGCCCGGACAGGATAGTCTTCTTCGAAATAAACAATGTCCTCTCGCATAGATAATTCATCTCTGTTAATTCCTTCCACAACAAACAGTTCCCCATCGTGAGATTTGACAATATATCTTTCTTCAGAATTTTCAGCAAAACTTTTTTCAGCAAAAACACTAAAAGTAAAAAACATCAGAATAAAAAACAAAACCACTAGTTCCTCTTTTCTCATATTTTCCTCAACTCCAGTTTTTATTTAAACCTAACTTGCTATTTCAACTGAGTGAATTCACATACAAAAAACAAAGAAAAATAAAAACTACAACAAAAGTTCTTTTGCTGCCCAAAGCACCAAGACAATCCAAATCAGTGTGTAAAGCCAATACTGTTTCCAAAGCGTGCCTTTCTTGATTTGTGCCTCGTACTTCTTAACAAAATGTCCTATCTCTGGCGCAAGTCCAACCATTACCAAAAGTGCTGTAAATGCCACAACAGCCATTACCTGAACAATTGTGATTTCCTGCAACAAATAGTAAAGAACTACAGCTGCCAAAATCAAACCAACCATCTGAACCAAACCAGTCTTAGCGTAAACTCCTTTTGCAAAACCTATCCACGCTCTCGGATTCACCAACAGCACAATCATTTTCACAACAGCAGCAATCACCACAATCAAGGCAATCACTTCCACAGGCGTAAACGTCATTTATTTTCACCTCCTTTTACAAGATTAACAACAAAACTATTTTTTTAAACCTTCTTACTTTTCCTTCCCATTGCTCTTCTCCCTCTCCAAAATCATCTCCCAATCTTCTCCGCACCTTGCCTTCCTTTTCGCCCTATCTTTTATCATTTCCCCTATCGCCTTCACACTTCCTGGATTAATCAAAGTAGAAACATTCTTAACATCTTCTCCCGCTAACAGAGTTTTAAGAATCCTTCTCATCATCTTCCCACTCCGCGTCTTCGGAATATCTTCCACAAAATAAACTTCTGCTGGTTTTGCAATCGGACCAATTCTCTTCACAACCCGAGCAATCACATCCTCTTCCGACAATCCAGCCTTAGCCTTAACAAACGCTACAGGAACCATCCCCCTTAATTTATCTTCCCTGCCGACAATCACAGCTTCAACCACACCACGCAACGAAGCTATTGCATCCTCAATTTCAGCAGTTGACATTCTATGCCCTGCAACTTTAATAATATCATCACTTCTCCCTAAAATTCTAAACCACCCTTTTGCATTTTTGATTGCACCATCTCCTGCAGTATAATCTCCATTTTTATCAAAATAATTTTTATATCTTTTTTCATTCTTCCAAACCCCACGAATCAGTGAAGGACTAAACGGCGGCCTCTGAATCAACAACCCCTCCTTCCCGGCAGGAACTTTCTTGCCCTTCTCATTAATAACATCAAAATCCATTCCTGGAAATGGAATCGCAGCATACGTGGGTATAAAAGGCCCAATCCCTGGCAACGACATTATCACAGCACTCCCTGTCTCTGTCTGCCAATACGTATCAATCACCGGACAACGATTCTTCCCAATATTCTTATAAAACCACATCCACGTCGCCTCATCAATCGGCTCTCCCACACTTCCAAGAATCTTCAAACTATCCATTTTATACTTCCTCGTATATTCTGTCCCAGCCAAAGCAAACATCCTCAACGCAGTCGGCGCAGTATAAAACACATTAACTTCCTCTTTCTCAATTATCTTCAAATACCTATCTGGCTTCGGATAATTAGGCAAGCCTTCATAAATCACAGTCGTCGCACCATTCAACAACGGCCCATAACAAGCATATGTGTGCCCTGTAATCCAGCCAACATCTGCAGTACACCACATTGTTTCATTCTCCTGCAAATTAAAAACATACCTACAACTCCAATACGCTTGCGTCGTATAACCTCCAACCGCATGCATCACTCCCTTTGGCTTCCCAGTCGTCCCAGAAGTATACAAGAGAAAGGCCGTATCCTCCGACTCCATGCTCTCCGGCTTAACAATCACATCATGCATCTTCTCAAAAGTCTTCCCAACCTTCTTTCGATCAACAATAAGTTTCTTTATCTTGATAAACCTGCACGCCTTATTCGCCTGTTTAAGTAAATTTATCTTCTTCCCCTTCCTGTAATAATAATTTGTAGTAATCAAAACCTTCGCCCCTCCATCCTTTATCCTTGTTCGCAAAGCATCTGGCGAAAACGCGCTAAACACAACACTATGTATCGCTCCGATCCTAGCACACGCTAACATAAACACCAACGCCTCAGGAATCATCGGCATATAAACAGCAACGACGTCGCCTTTTTTCACCCCTTTTTGCTTAAGCAACGCCGCCGCCTTGTTAACTTGCTTAAAAAGTTCAAAATATGAAACCCTCAGCACCTGTTCTTGTGGATCTTCAGGCACAAAGACAATCGCAGTCTTATCCGGCCTGTCAAGATGCCTATCAACCGCATTATAACAAAGATTCAACTTCCCTCCCTTAAACCACCCAAACTTCAAACCTTTCTGCTCATAAGCAGTATGCCAGGGCTCAATCCAGTCAATCCCCTCCCGAGCCAACTCTTCCCAAAACTTCACCCTGTTTGCAGCAGCCTTCTTGTAAACATCCTGCCCCGCCAAGCTAAGCTCCCGAGCCTTCTTAGTCGGAACAAAAACCCTACCTTTCTTCTCTACATATTTTATCGCCATTTTTTATTTCATCCCCTTCTTCTTTAACTTCAATCTCCCCTCAACCCGCCCAAACAAAATATCATAAAACATTCTCTCATTGGTTATTAATTTATCTTTATTAACTTTTTCCAACACCTTTTTCAATAATATCAATTCCTTATCGCTTAATCTGATTCTATTTATTGTTTCTGGAATAATATTCATCTTCTCTTTCCTACTCTTCCCATCTATCCTACTGCAACCCTTAGCCTATCACCTCACCACCCTTCCTTCTTCTATTATTTATTCCCCCAATTATTCAGGCTATTTTTTCTTTTTCCTCGTAATAAAATACTTCCTGTCCTTAACCCCTCTTTCATAAAGCCTTCGAGTATATCCAACATTATCGATCTGATCCCTCGTCACGCCGATCTCCGCCAAAGTTTTCAAGATCGCCTTCCGCGCCTTCGCCACGTCCTTCTCCATTGCAAGGTACTCAATCTCAAGATATGTCCCAACATGCTGAACAACATTTATCTCAATAATTATATTCTTGTCTTTCTTATGCACATACTTCTCCGTCCTCTTCCTCTTCTTCACCCACTGCTCAAAACCAAAATCTTCCAACAACGCCAGAAAATTATCAAGATGTTTCTTATCCGTCAACTCAAACTCAAACTCTCTTTTCACAACCACCCCATCCTTCCACAAATGTTTAAGATGTTTCTTAAAATTCACAACCATCTTCTTCCCGTCATCCCTAATCCTAAAAGCCTTCGATGGATAGCCTTTCCCCTCAAGTCTAAAATAATCATCTCCCCGCGATTCCTTCTTCTTAAAATCAGCAATAAGTTTAATCTTACGCCTCAGCCGATTGACATCCTCAATCTTCGCTTTAACCTCAACTTCTAACCAGTTCACCATATTAACCTCTTCAAGAATAAAAACAATAAGAGGTATAAAAATCTAACTACTGTCGCACTTCGTTCCGCACCCTAACATCAAAACCAAAAAATAATTACCGCGAAACCAACCCTCTAATGGATTGAGTAATAATATTTCTATCTAACAATTGGCCGCCAAGCCTTAATTGATTTTGTGGCTATTATTCCAGTTGTAACAAAACAAAAACATTTAAATCCTCTCTCTTCTAATTAGAAAAAGATGGCAAAATACAAAATAAAATACAACAAAACCAAATGCATTGGCGCAGCAACTTGCGTGCAACTTGCTCCAGATACTTGGAAGCTCGATGACGAAGGCCTTGCCGTGATGAAGAAGTCCGAGTTCACAGAAGAAGAACTAGACAAGCAAACCAAGGCCGCAAAGTCCTGCCCAGCCCATGCAATTGAAATCTACGACGATCAAGGAAAGAAGATTGTTTAAGAAAGAACAGTCAATCCAGTTTTCCAATTGACCTTTCCAGTTTTAGGAAGTTCACAATTTGCTTCGCATTTCCTAATATTCTTAACAAGAATCATACTTCGCCTAGGAAACTTCTCATCTCCTTCTGCTTCAAATTCCACAACTTCAAAATCTCCCTCTGGAAAAAACGACTTCAAAGTCTTCGGTCCAATCCTCCACAAATCGATAGGATACTCATGTTTAGGATAATCAAAACTCGGAACAGTAACAAAAATATGCCCTCCAATCTTACATACTCTAATCATTTCATTAACAGCTTTCCAAAAGTGTTCAGTATGCTCTAACAACTCAATCGCCAGCACCAAATCTTGTGATTCACCTTTAATAATTCCTGACAAATCCTCCGCATCTGCAACAATATTACCTTCCCCTTTAATATCTTCAAGATCTATCTTATTATAATCAACTTTCTTATCTTCAATCAACCTATAAAATTCATCACGTTTTGTTTTCTGCAATAATCCAATAACCTCTCCTTGTGCAGCACCCAAACTAACAACCTTGCTCTTCTCCTTAAACAACGGCAGAACATTCTTTTCAAAAAATTTCATAACAGAAACAATACCATAGTAAGCGAGTTTCAAAGGCTCGTCAACAACTTCAATCCATCCATAATCATTCTTAGGATTAAAATTCTCAAGATTAACAGAATAAACAACGTTCTCTCCTGTCTTTTTATTCGTCTCAAACCCTAAATCCTCAAATATTTCTCTAACTCGAACATTAGTGGAAGTAAATTTAACATTTACCAACAATTCCGAGATCTCATCTTTCCTTAACAAATCTGCCAAGGCAAGAATAGCTTTCTGCTCAAAATCCCGACCAATGATCCCACAAGAAAAAGTCCCATCCTCAACAACTGCCTTCTTATCTCTCACATCAACAACCAATGCACCAGAAAGCCCCAACGACACACCCTGCTCAAAAACAGAAACTGCGTAAAGGCAATAGCCTTCATTCATCTTCTTGTGCAAATAATCAAGAGTCTTGTCATAATCATCAAACTTATAGGGATTAAAGTTAATTCTATGCGTAGTAACAAGAAGCTTCGTAAACCTATCGAGATAATCAGGTGAAATCCTATTAATGCTTAACTTCCTCTGCAATGTCTTCAAAAACTCAGGATCTTCTTTGATTTCCTCATCAAGCTTGTGCGAATCAATAGAAATCTTATACCGATTCATCCTCTCGTCAATCTCCGCCTGGCCTTGTTCCTTCTTTTCCTTAAGAAATTTAACCTTCTCTATAGAAGACCAATCCTGCGCATCAACTGCATAAATCTCAGGCAACTTCTTTCCAACCTCTTTCCTTTCCAAGGCATTATCATCAACAAAAACAATCGTCTCCGGTCTCAACTGCGTTACATTAACCAACCTTTCAATGTTCAGATATTTTGGATCCCAGTTTGCAATTATCGCTGTAAAGATGTTCCTATCCACCCCAAGTTCTTTAAACGCTCTATAAACATCTTCTGCATCATTCTTAGAAACAACAAATAGCTGAATTCCCTTCTGATAAATGCTCTTCAACATAGCGTAATACTCCTTATCCAATTTCAGCTCTTGCTTTTCTGCTAAAATTCCCGCCCACAAGGTCCCATCTAAATCTGTTATCACTGCGGTTATCTTCTCTGCATCTGCCAATTTCTTCTCTGTCATAAAAGAACACAGTTAAATAGCCTTATTTATTTTTTCCTATATGAAAAAAATCTACATCCTAGGCAACCCCTCATTCGAATCAGATTCCTTGCCAGTTAAACTCCTACCTAAATTAAAATCTTCCCTTCCAAATTTTCAATTCATCCATCTCGATCCAACCGAAAACCTCCCAGAAGAAGAACATTTAATCCTAATTGACATAATCCTAGGCATAAAAGAGGTAAAAGTGTTAACAGATATTGATAAGATAGAATCATCTCCAAATGTATCAATGCATGATTTTGATTTAGGATTTCAACTAAAGCTGATGAAAAAATTAGGGAAGATTGATAAAGTTACGATTATTGGTGTTCCACAGAATATTAATGAATCTCAAGTTCTTGAACAAATAAAACAAACCTTAGGAAAATGCCCCCAAAAGAAAAAATAGAAACCCTCCACGCCCACAGTGCCAAAGAATGGCGGGCCTGGCTAGAAAAGAACCACAAAAAGAAAGACATAGTCTTCATGACAAAATACAAAATCCACACCAAAAAACCTTCATTAACACACCAAGAAGCAATGGACGAAGCAATCTGTTTCGGCTGGATCGACACCACCGCAAAGCGCGTCAACAACGACGTCTGGGGCACAATCTTCGTAAAGAGAAAACCCACAGCTAAGTGGAGCAAGAACACCCTGAGCTACGCAAAACAACTAATCAAAAACGGCCGAATGACTCCAGCAGGCCTAGCGGCCTACAACCTCTCCAAAGACAAACCAACAACCGACCACAACATTCCCAAGGACACCCCACCCCCCACTGATCTCATGAGGGCACTGTCAAGGCACAAGCAAACCAAGGCCAATTGGGACAGCCTCGCTCCAAGCGCCAGGTTTATGTATGTTGTTTGGATCGAGCGAGCCAAGCAAGAAGAAACGCGGAGGCGGAGGATTCGGGGAGTCGTTGAGAGGATGCGTCAAGGCATTGGAGTTAAGAAGGGGAAGGGGAAGTATTGAGGGGCGGGAAGAGTTTGTACGTCGTTTTATAATGTCTTTGCAATCTTCTTCAAACGCACTCTTTCATTACCTTGTTCAAATATAATTTTGAATTGTTCAAAAAACCCTTCTCTACCAAGAAGTATCGGAACCTTGCTTTCTCCCAATATCACCTGCACAGGAATTTCAAAGGTGTAGTCTTCATGTTTTTTCTTCACATTTATTTGCATTCTAGTATTAATAACTTCAACATCTCCGCCAATACCGGATGATCTGTCTTTCTTCCCACTCAAATCCAAATCTAATAGTTCTGCCACGTCTTGCGGAACAACAGAGAGATCTGCCCCAGAATCAAGTAAAGCGACAAACTCTACCCAATTAGGAGACCTTCCTTTGAGCATTACAGGAATTGAAGGCGTCTTAACCTCTCGTTTGTCAGGCCTCTTTATTGATTTGTATTTGAAAGAGATTGTCATTTTAGAAAATCATAGTTTCTTCTTCCGGAACTTTGTAAAGCATAATTTTCTCTCCAGGCATTTTCATCTGTGCCTCTTCGTAAACTTTCTTAGCATTTTCACCAACAGCAACAACCCCTGTCTTAGCAATTGCTACCCATTTGCCAACAAACTGCTTCAAATCAGTCTTCAAAAATACTTCGTAATTAGACACCATGTTTATACCAACCATGCGGCTTGTAAACTTTATAAAAGTTAGCATTTGCAAGGTTCTGAGTTAAAACTCATCATCTCACGTAAAAACAACCGGTGAAGATATTGAAGATATTTAATGTTTTTAATGCGAAGGATCGCGAAGGTGGTGGGGGTTATGAAATCTCTAGAGCCAAAAAAGAAAAAGGGGAAGTATTAAACACTGAGAATCTCGCGCGCCTTATTGAAACTCTCTTCCTTAACCTTCAAACCCAGCACAATCTTCCGCAACTTCGCACACATCTCCTTCTGCGGCGAAGACAATTTATTCAATATACTCAGTTACTTTCTTATCCATCTTCTATCTCAAACTCCAAAGTCTCATAATCAATAAAAAACATCATCAAAAAACCCCCTCAAAAAATCCCTTATCTTTAGCTTTCTTTAATTTCTCATAATAATCAGGATAATTAGATTTTATCCTTTCAAGTTTTATCTCAAGATATTCTTTCTTACATTCCTCCGAACAAAATAAAAGAACTCTCTCATTATTAAATTGCGGAGCAAGCCAAATACCTTTATCGCACTTTTTTCTACAAGTTTTACATGTTTCACTTATCATAATACAACTCCTCAGAATCATCATTTACCCAAACCCCATTTATCTTAGTTTTATTTTCCCACAATTCATCAGAGTCCCCGTCTAAAATAATTTTTTATATCATTTCTTTTTGTTTTTCTTCCGTTGCCTTCATAAAATCATAAACCTCATCATCCCCTAAATCAAACACTTCTTCTAAATAACCTCCTAGCGAGATGAAATCTTTAGAATCCTTTAGGCTTTGAATAATCTCCCATTCATGCTTAAAATATTCTTCAGAATTTAATTCCCGCGTGTATTCCAACAAACTAAAATTAACTTGTTCTTCTTCCCCAGAAACCTCAATCCCCCCAAAGAAAAAATAATCTCCATCCAAGTTTTTAACGAGATTTGCCATAATAATCATGCCCATTTTAATTTCCTTGTCAATAGCCAAAGTCTCAACAAGATATTCTTTTTTTGTTAATAAGTCCAACAAATAAAACTTTTTGTTTTCTATCTTTTCGATTTTAAAAAATCCGCTGACACCTTTCGAAATATTTTCAAGAAAAATTTTCTCTTCTTCTGTTAATTCCAAAATTTCATTGGACAAAGCGATCATTGTTTTACCATCTCTCAACATAAAGTCGCTAAAGAACCAACCATAGAATAATTGCCCAAGATATTTACTATTAACTGTTTCTTTATCTTGAAAATCTAGAAATTCATTCCTCGCCACTTTTATCAAATTAGGAAACTTAAGCACTATTTTATTCATAACCTTGTTAATTATTTCGACTTCTTTATTTTTCATCTTCTCCCCCCTCACCCCTCATCCCAATTAACCTCCAAAATTTCCTCAACTTCTCTCAATGTTCGCCCTCCACTTCACCAACACCCTACTCACGTCCAGTTTACTTTAAGAAAGTGCACCGCACAACTAATACAAGGATCATACGCCCTAATCAACTTCTCCATTTCATACTGTATAGCCTCCTTATCCTCCCGACTCAACCCCCCACCAAAACTCTTACCAACCCTCCTATCTCGTCCACGCCCACCAAAGCCCTTATCAACCCTACCCACCTCCCCAGACCCACCAACCCTCTTATCAAACTCCTGCTGCACCAACTGCTTAATGTCCAACTCCATATTAATCTGATTCTGCTGCGTCGGCGTAATAATCCTTCCCGCCTTCACCGTCCCGTCCTTCTTCAAATCCAACAGATAGTACAAAATCCCTCGCGGCGCCTCAATCACGCCAACTCCAGTACAATCATTGTATTTAAGTTTCGGCGGCTCCTCTGGCTTCAGTTTCAAATTCTGAATTATTTCAATACTATGATCAATACTATGAACAATCTCAATCCCTTGCGCAAGATTATTCAAGAAAATATTATTAGAAGGAAACTTCTGAAGATATTTAGCACAATCTTTCTTCGTGTTAGGATGAAGCAGCTTCTTATTCAAATTCAACCTTGCCAACGCTCCCAACATATACGTATCATCTTCAAACTCATAACCCACCGCCTGCGAATACGGCAACACAACCTTATCCAAATGCGCATGATAATCTTTCTCCTCAATCTTATCCCCGTCACTCGTAAGGATATAATCTCCTAAAAAGTTAAACTCCTTTCCAGAAAGAGCGACAAAATTCGTCTCCCTAACATAATTAACCTTTGCCTTAGCATAAATTCCCAAAACCTTCATAACCTTCTCCCTGGCAAGTTTCAACTCAGGAATCAAAGCCTTAAGTTCCTTCACATCCGGAATATTCGCAAAACCTCCAACAACCGGAAACGGCGCATGCACAGCCCTGCCCGCAACAATCGTACTCAATTTATTTCCCGCCCGCTTCACATCAAAAGAATCCTTCAGGTACTGCGCCTCATCTCCCTCAAAATCCAAAACACTATCCTTCCCAAACACATCCGGCAAAGTAAACAAATAAATATGCAACGCATGATCTCTAATCATCATCCCATACATCGTCAGCTTCTTCAACAGCTTCGCCTGCTCCGAAACCTCAACTCCAAGCGCACGCTCAATCGCCTCGATACAACACATCGTATGCGCAATCGAGCAAGTGCCACAAATCCTAGCCACAGCCTGCGGCAAAGTCTCAACACTCTGCCCTCTAATCGCCTGCGTAAAGAAACGCTTGTTATCAGTAAACGCAAGCGTCACCTTCTCCACTTTCCCGTCTCGCACTTTAACATCCAAGTCTGCATGCCCTTCAATCTTTGATATGTTCTGTATTGATATGTCGCAGGTTTTCATCTTAACTCCTTTTTTGTTATTTCCTTAATCATTTCGACTCCCAATTTATTAAACTTACCCCATCTGTTTCTAAATTTTGCATCCCCCAGTGTCTTTCTTCTTATTGCCAGAGAATCACACCCATAAAGAAAAATGCCAAGATTCTTTCCTTTTCCAAACCTCTTCACAATTTCATAATTTTCCATTTCAACAATATCTACATGTTTACTCAACTTTTTAGCTAACTTATATAAAATTTCCGGAGAATTATTTTTTACATATCTTAAAGATAAAACTTGATTAGAGGTTATACAAGTGCATTTTTTGCCTTCTATTCTTCCCATTAAATTATTCTTGCAACTAATCTTCCTACCAAATTTCATACTTTTCAAATGTCCATCATGTAAGACATACCTATCAAAAATTACTTTCCTAAAAGACGCAGGTAAAAAAACTTTTTCAGATTTCCCTTTCAAAACCCCACAAAACCCTAAATAATATATCTCATCCGCATCTATTTTCATTTTTGATAAATGTTCAATTGAAGGTGGCAAATTTTCTTTTAATTTATTTCTTTTTCTCCATACCAAATCATTATCAGGCCCAAAACAAAACTGGAACTTAATTAAACTATTATTAATCTTTGTCTGGTAACTAAATTTCCCGCTTCTTTTTACCTTGCATTTTAATTTCTTTTCTGAGGTATCAAAAAATTTTATGTCTTGAACAAACTGGCCTCTCCAACATCCGATAAAAACAAGTATTTTTTTCATCTCACCCCAAACTCCTCCAGCATCTGATTCAAAACTTTCAAAAACCTCTCCTCGCCCATTGGACAACCAGGAACCTTTGCATCAACTCTAACTAAATCCTCCAACTTCGAAACCTTATCTACCTGATGAAACTTCCTCAACAACCCCTCAATCTCTTTCTCCAACTCTTTCGGGAACATATTCCTCTGCGCCGAAGGCCCGCCAGTGCAAGCACACGAACCAATCGCAACAAGCTTCTTACAATTCTTCCGTATCTCCAAAAGTTTCTTCTTCTCCAGATTAGAAGCAATCGCCCCCTCCACAAACGCCACATCCAAACCTTGCAGTTTATTCTTTCCCCGCAAAATCCTAACATGCTGAAAATAAATCACCTTGCTCCACTCTTCAAAATGGTCATTCAACATCTCAGTAAAAACTATTGTGCTGTCTTCACAACAAGAAAAACTAAACCAACCGATTTTTAACTTATTTGTGGCCTCTTTTATAACCATAACAACAAAAGAAGGAAGAGCTTTTTATTTGTTTTGTTTAGGTTACTTCTGTTCAATAATACAATAACCAAGAGTATCCACTAAAAAAATCCTAGAAACTCTTTTCCCATTAACAAGATCCTCTAACACCTCATCAAGTCTAACTGTTCCCACCATAACTCCTTTATTTATATCATAAAAAACACAACCCTTGCAGTAGGTTCCATCAAATTTATGTAGTCCTAAAGAAATATCATTTAATTTATCTCTATCTATTGTAACAGTAATATTCCCCTCTTGCCAATAAGTTCTTCTTTCTCTTCTCTTTGACAACTTTCTCAAAGCCTCAAGCGTTGCGTCAGTTGCTCTCTCTGCAATTTCTTGTCTTTCCATGAAAATCTTCAAAGAAAACCCTATTTAAATCTTCCTACCACTTCTCCGTACGTATCTGCTTATCCTTAAAACCAATCTTCTTCAAAACCTTCTTTGTTGACTTAACCATCGCCGGCGACCCACAAACATAAACTTCTTTTCCATTAGTACTCTTAATCTTCTTTTCAAGATGCTCTGTAACCCTTCCCCTAAGTCCTATCCACTTCTTCTCTAAACTAGAACAACTCGCATAAACCCTGAAATTCTTATACTTCTTTTCCAAGCTTTTCCAAAACTTCTCAAAATAAAAATCATACCTAAAACCAAAAATCAAAGTTATCTTCTTTTCAGGAAATCTTTTCAATGCCTCAAGAATCATCCCTCTAAACGGTGCAATTCCTGTCCCAGCTGCAATAAAAACAATCTCTTTTGATTTTGTCTCCCTCACCGTGAACGCACCATATGGGCCCTCAATTTCAAATTTGTCTCCGGGCTTCATCTTCTCCAACTTTGGCGTTATCTCCCCGTCTGGATGCGCACTAATCAAAAAATCAATTGTCCCAATTTCGTCATGCACTGCAATAGAAAACGGCTTCTCAACCTCACCAAGTTTAACCATCACAAACTGCCCAGGAACATATTCAAACCTCTTCTTAGGCACAGTCTTCATAAAAAAATTGCCCTCTTCAAACCGCCTAACCTCTTTTATAACTGTTTTCATCTCCTCTTTCCTAAAATAACCTAACAAAAGTTGTTTTTATTCTTTCCTATTTCTTACACCCTTCTCTTTGTATATCCTCATATCGCGCAAGCCCTTTACAATCAACATACTTCCTTCCAAGATGTCTTCTCCACTGTAACTCAAATGGCTCTTCACGCTCATCTACAGGATCACAATCTTTATGTGGAGAATAATTCCTTCTTGTTATTGGAAAATTCCCAACGCTAGAATCTTTTATATCATCTTGTGAACTCATAAAAAACTTAAACACTAGTGCATTTATTCTTTTTGCAAAAAACTAACCTCATCCCCAAGGTATCCAAACTTCATCACCAACCTTTTCCTCTGGGAGATATGCAAAAATAATCTCTTCCCCCGACGGCAAAGACGCCTACATCTGCGGCCCGCCGCAAATGGTCCAAGATACCAAAAAAATCCTAGAAAAAATCAACTTCAAGCCCGAACAAATCCACTCCGAAGAATGGACCTAACTCTTGAAATTCGCTTTTACCCTTTCAAAAAACTCCCTAGCACTCTTACTCTGCTCAACATCAGAAATTTCTAAATAATAATTCCAATGCCCTGAAACAATATCTCCCAAAGATGGAATTTGCAACCCCTGCAAAACCACAAGATTCCTCTCCAATCCAGAAAACAAATGCCTAGCCTTTATCTCCTGCTCACCCACTGAAACAACCTCATAAAAATTAATTCCGCAAGAAAGAGCAGTATGAAGAATCATCGGCTCTTTAACAGCATCATCAAAATCTTTCCCAGTAGCCTCCACAATCCTAGACTCAACAACTTCATAATGCCCGCGATAAATATAATCTCTTATCCCAGAATTATCAACTTCGCTCGTCATCTTTCCCTGTGTCTCCCTGATTCTCTCCTCAGGATACTCTCCCCCAAATTCTATAAACCTCTTAAACAAATTCATATCTTCTTTTCTAGCTGCATCGTCTAACCCCAGCCCACAATATCCAGAGTCATAAGCAGAATAAATAAAAGCACAAAGCAGTTTCCTCTCGTCAATCATTTTCCAAAACCTTCAGCCATCCCGCAACCTGCGCCTCATCAACTTTCTCCGAAACAACCCCTGCCGCAACAGTCACAAAGTCCCCAACCGCAAATTCCCCCTTGATAATCCGAGCCTCCCGTCTTTCCGAGCCATAATCCACTACAACTTTCTTTCCTTCGATTTCAATAATCTTCCCAGGTATTGCCAGACACATCATATTATCTAAAAAAACAAGTATTTATTAATTGTGATAGCGAGAAGAAATAAACAATCAGATGGTTTTTTTATCCAACTAGCTCTTCGTTTTCGATAAGAGGTGCCTTTAAATCCCTAGAATGATACGAGCTACTTCTTTCTTCATGGGGTTGATACCAAAGTGTGGCTGTAAATGTTCCAAAAATAAAATCTACTGCATCTTGTCCAACGGAAATACTTGTTGGCACCAGAATTGCCGTATCTGACTTGTATTCATGTAGCATAATTCTATTGCTTTCATCAATGGGGGAAACACCAATGTGTGGCGCTGATTGTGAACATGGAGCCACATCATAAATAACTCTAAGGTCTGGAGTTTCACTAATGTCTCTTGGATTTTTTATTGATTATAGTATTCCAACCCCATGTAGAAGCCCAACTGCCTGCATTCCTAAACTTTCTAAACCTTCTCTACTCTTACGATGATTTGAAAAACTTAGACCTGGTTTTCCATTCGCAAAAGTCATTCTACCCACATCAAAATGTTCATACCACATTTCTTTCCCTACTAAAGAAGTAGTTTCAAAGTGCAATGTTTCGTTCTCAAATGTTAGTGGCATGAAAATCCCACAAATCAACACTATAAAAACCTTTGCAAACTAAAAAACCAAGTGGTTATTTACTCTCCAACTTCATTTATTTTAATCTCCCCTCCAAAACCCTTCTCCCAGCTCATTCAACCCCAACAACCTTTATCTCTCCCCCTTGCAAAACCTCCAAGGGCTTCCGCGAACAAACAGGACAATTCCAAACGCAATATCCATGCCCCCTATCCAGTATGCGAGCCCTGCCATTAAAACCACAATCACACTTAATCTTGCTCTCAACAAACCTAACATCAACATCCCAATCAACCATTCCCTTCAAAGCCTCTTCCAACTCCCCAGCACTAATCTCCGCCAACTCCCCAACCTCAACCTTCACGCCCTTCGAAGCTCCCATTTTCTCAGCCTCTTCTCTCACCCTTTCTGCAAAATGAATTTCATGCATCTTTTTCCTTAACAATTAATTTATTTAAACCTATCCAGAGAATATCAGTTAATAATACATTGCCTATAATTAATATGCTCCAAGAATTATTTTCGATTAATTTTTTCTTGTTACTATTTCTGGTTGTATCAAGAACCCTCTGACTAAAGTCCGGGGCGTGCCTCAGGTCGTCAAGAATCCTATTATAAGGAATTCTTGGTGTCTTGAGCACAGTCAAGATTTGCATTTACTTTCTCACGAACTAAAGTAGGGAGTTTACGCAGAGAAGGTTCTCGGTGTATCAAATGTCCTTAACCTGCACAGACCTACTCAATCAAAACCTATTTAAATGAAAAAGACGATTAACAATGGGTAATAATAATGTTTAACTCTGTTTTAACACTAGCTAGTTCAGTGTTTTACGGCCAGGGCGATCCAAAACTTCTTAAAGAGTTTGTTATGCAAAACATGTATCTCCTCATTATTTTAATTGCGTTAATCTTCGCATTTTACATCTACACTTCTTTTGCATTTAGAAAACTCGCTAGAAGAACAAACACCAAACCTGCCTGGCTTGCCTGGCTCCCAATTGTCGGAAAACCCATTTTGTCCAGCAGAATTGCACAAATGCACTGGTGGCCTATTCTTTTCTTAGTTGTTTTTTTCATTCCATTGGTTAACATTTTCACAAATCTCGCCTTTGGTGTGTTTTATTACATCTGGCTCTGGAAAACTTTCAAAAGAGTTAACCGTCCTGGATGGTGGCCCCTCTTGTCACTAATTCCATTTATCGGTGGAATAATCTTCTTGGTCTTGCTTGGCATTGCTACATGGGGCAAAGAAAAAATCAAACCAACAAAATCCATTCCAGTAAAACAAATCAAAAGACCAATAAAAATACAACAAAGACCAAAAATACAAGAATCCCAAAAAACCCAAAGACTTGAACGGCTTAAAAGCTCAATGTCTAAACCGAAACGCTAACTCAAAATTCTTTCAACCTCAATCTGTTTCTTTCCTTCATACTCACCGACTTTCCCAACAACCTCAATTTCCTCTCCCTTGAAACTACCAAAACCCTCAAAAACCAAATCAATTTCCCCATCATCAACATCTAAAACCAAAACCTTCCTCTCTCCATAAATAACTTTCTCTTCAACAACTTTTCCTGTAACATAAACTCTTTCATTTATTTCCAATTCCTCCAAACCATCATAACTCTCCAATTCAACCGGCTTCTGACTTAACAATAACAATAAAACAAACATCCCAACTATTGCAATGATAAATGCCCAGCGTCTCATCTCTCTATCAAAACACTTACATTAATAATTCTTATCAATATCCCAACCGCTCTCCAATCCATTCATCAGTTTTCACATAATTATCATACTACAAATCCAAATGCCTCCTCAACTTAGATACATCAAGTTATTTATCAGTTATAACTTACAAAACATTTAAATCCATTATCCTTCTCAATAACTTATGAACCCACAACAAAAATTTTCCCTGTTAAAGAAAAACACAGAGGAAATCATTACAGAACAAGCTCTTCTTTCCTTATTGAAAAAAAAGAAACAACCAGTTGTTTACTGCGGCTACGAACCCTCTGGCCCTTTACATCTCGGTCATTTTGTAACAATCACAAAACTAATGGACTTTGTTAAAGCTGGCTTTAAAGTTAAAGTCCTCCTCGCAGACATCCACGCAATGCTAAACAAAAAAGGTCAGGAAAAAGAAATAGAAAAAGAAGTCACAGCTTGGAAAAAAACAGTTAAAGCAATTGGCTTAAAATGTGAAATCGTTCTCGGCTCTACCTTTCAGTTTTCAAAACAATATCAATTTGACATTTTCAAACTAGCACAGCAATCAACAATCTCTAGGGGATTAAGAAGCATGCAAGAAATCGCCCGCGATATAAAAAACGCCACAATTTCCCAGTTGATTTATCCCTTGATGCAAGTGGCAGATATAAAACACTTAAACGTTGACGTTGCCCTTGGCGGCATTGAACAAAGAAAAGTCCACATGATTGGCAAAGACCTATCAAACATCCTGAACCACAAGTTCATCCCCTTCCACACCCCATTAATTGCCTCGCTAAAAGGCCCTGGAGAAAAAATGTCCTCTTCACAAAAAGGTTCTTTAGTCTCAGTCACAGATTCAAAGCAAGAAATCCAATCAACAATTCAAAAAGCCTACTGTCCGGCCGGCCAAATCAAAGAAAATCCAATACTGCAAATCTCCAAATTAATTATCTTTCCACAACTAAACAAGCTAGAAATCTCCCGCCATGAAAAGTTCGGAGGAGATCTTTCCTACGATAACTACGAATCTCTCGAATCTTGTTTTTCTCAGGGAAAATTACACCCTGCAGACCTAAAGTCTGCAGTAGCCGATGCTTTAGAAAAAATCATCAGCCCAATTAGGAAGAATTTCAAATAAAATGTATTTCCTACAACAACAATCCTTTTTAACTAAACAAGTTTATACAAAAAATGCCAACTTACGAAGCACACTTTTACTTTGTAGCTAAAGGAACTGGCGCTGTAATTGTAGATTCAGAAGAAGTGCGCAAATTTCATGTTCATTCAGATAGAGCTGCTCTAAAAACAGTTAAGAGCATCGAAAGAGAATTAGTTCTTGAAGGAGATAACTCAACCCACCCAAGATTAGACTATCTCAGAAACAAAGAAACTGGAAATAAAGTTTTGGTTAGAGAAACAGTTGATTAATTTTTAACATCCCATTCACAAAATAAAAATCTTCCGATGAAGCCCCTTCTCCCGCAAACCTTAATTACCTTTCCATCCCCCTTAAGTTATGAAAGAAATAACACTGTGCGGAACTTCGCATCTAGACCCACAAGGGCCAAGAAGATTAAAAAAGTTAATCGAAAAAATAAAACCACATGTGATAACGGTTGAATGCCTTCCACAAGATATTGAAAACTACACCGCTCGCCATGAAAAAATTATAGAATGTAAAGAAAAGATTCAAAAAAGAATCTGGAATCCGGGCAATTTCAGCAAAAGAGAATTAGGATACGCAAACAAAGACTCTCTTTTCTTACATCTCCATTCCCTTCTTTACGAAGTCTGGATAAGCTCAAAATACGTGCAAAAAAATAAGAAAACTGAATTGATCCCAGTAGAACACCCTAAACTCAAGGGAGAGAAAATGAAAGAAATCCTTTCCGATAAAGGTTTTCAAGAAACAAGAGATACAATTCTTGTTATGATCCTTATGTCTCCAAAAACCATGAAAAAATACGCAGACAATGATTATAACTCTGTGGGCTCCACAAATTCTGATAAAAAACTGCTCATGGTATCCGAGCGAGACGAATATACTTGCAAGAAAATATTAGAAATAAAGCAAGATAAAATATTGCACATTGGGGGGCTAATCCATCTTTTTGGAAACTACAAAAATCTTTATGAATTACTAAAATCAAAAAATGCGAATGTGAAAAGAATTAAATTAATTGACATAGATAAAGAGTAAATTATAATCATGAAAGAAATCTCCCTAACTCCAAGAGACTACCAACAGAAAATCTACGAAACAGCTAAAGACAACAACACGCTTGTAGTCTTGCCTACTGGCCTTGGTAAAACCCTCATCGCTCTCCTTCTAGCCATCGAACGAAAAAAGAAATTCCCCCTTTCAAAAGTTTTGTTCCTCGCCCCCACAAGGCCTTTGGCAGAACAACACTTCAACACTTTCAAAAAACAACTCCCAGAACTATTCGCAGATCTACAATTATTCACAGGCTCTGTTCCTGCAAAACAACGTAAAAAAATATTCCAAACAGCTGAGATCATTTTCTCAACACCCCAATGCATCGCTAACGACCTCCGCTCTAATCTCTACACCTCCCATGAGGTCTCATTACTTATAATAGATGAAGCCCACCGCTGTTTAAAAAACTACGACTACACAAAAGTTGTGGACTTCTACAAACGCCAAAGTGAAAACCCCTTAATCCTTGGTCTAACTGCCTCCCCGGGTTCAGATTCAGAAAACGTAAAGGAAATCTGCAAGCACCTCGCAGTTGACGAAATAGAAGTCAGGACAAGAGATTCACCTGACGTAAAACCATACCTCCAAGCATTAGAATTCGAAAAAGTCGTCGTCCCATTCCCGCCAGAGTTTCTCGAAATCAAGCTCCTCTTAAAAAAAATCTTCGACTCACAAATTGAACAGCTCAGAAAGCGTAGCCTCTTATTCGGTCCTGCAAACAAAATTGCCTTACTAAAACTCCAAGGCAAACTTGGCGCGAGATACACACAAGCAAAAGACTTCAACGCGATGCGTGGCATGTCTCTAACAGCAACCGCAATAAAAATTTCCCACGCCCTAGAATTACTCGAAACTCAAACCCTTTCAGGGGTAAACGAATACTTCAAAGGATTATTAAAACAAGCAGCCGACAAAAGATCAAAGGCTGTGCAAAACCTAGTTAAATCCCCTGAATTCAACGCAGCCAACATTTTACTTCAAGAACTCCTAACAAAAAAAATAGAACACCCAAAAATAGAAGAAACAGCAGTTTTAGTAGAAAACCAGTTTAAAGAAAAAGAAAATTCAAAAATAATAATCTTCACACAATTCCGCGAAACAGGCACCACACTTACAAGAAGACTAAATAAAATCAAAGGAATAAACGCAATGGCCTTCTTCGGCCAAGCCAAAAAAAACAACACCGGCTTGAGCCAAAAAGAACAAAAAGAAATCATCCAAAAATTAAACGAAGGCGAAATCAACGTTCTTGTCGCAACCTCAATTGGAGAGGAAGGCCTTGACATCGCAGAAGTCTCTGCAGTTATTTTCTACGAACCAATCCCAAGCGCAATAAGAAAAATCCAACGAACCGGTCGAACAGCCAGACTAAAACCAGGAAAGTTAATCATCCTAGTAACAAAGGACACAAGAGATGTAATCAACCACTACGCCTCCGGCGCACGAGAAAAGCGCATGTACAAAGTCCTTGAAGGCGTCAAGGCAGATATCAAGGAAAACAATAAAATAAAAACATTAGACGAATTTAGTTAGTTTGCTATTTGATTGGCGGGGTGGAGGTGGGGTGGCCAGGGTGGGTTTTTCACCGTAGGTGAAATGCTAGTGGGCATCCCAAACTAACAAGACCAAAGCATTGGATGATTTCAAGGGATTAATCTCCCCTTGGGTTAATCTTTAAAACACCAAAAGCCTAGTTATTTCATGAAAAAAAGCAAACTAAAATCTCTTGAAGAATTTGGGTTACGTCATAAAGTTCTAGCCTTTGTTTCATTAATTATCCTGACTATTCTTATAGTTAGAGCAAGAGTATTCTTTCTCGGCGACCCTCGTCCAATGATTTGAAATTTCGAACTCCACCATTTTGATTATGGCATTACACTACTAATCATAACCGCTCTGTTCATGATATTCGGAAAAAGACGCAAAGCGATTTATCTAATCATTACCGCTATAGCGACAGGTCTAATAGTAGACGATATTGGATTCATCAGAGGAAGTATTAATGAAACCAACGTAATTGCGCGCTACAACGCAACATTCCCTTTAGCAATTTTGTTAACGGTAATTGTTGTTTTAATTATCTACTTGATATTATACATCAAAAAGAATAAACCTAAACCAACGTTTCAGTCAAAGCACTAACTTTATTTATAAGGATTTCTATGCTCTAACATGAAAACAATCCTAAACATCTTCTCCTCAAAGAAAACTAAAATTTCCCCTCCAGTCACAATCACAATAGACCACCGAGAAAAAAACTCTCTAATCCCCACTTTCCTAGAAGAAAAAGGCTTCCAAATAGAATGGAAACAACTCCCTGTAGCAGATTATATAATAAAAAACATCGCAATTGAACGTAAAACAATCTCTGATCTAAAATCCTCAATAGTAAACAAACGGATAATCCAGCAACTTCTCGAACTAAAACAATACCCAAAACATTTCCTATTAGTTGAAGGAATCCTTGATGAAGATCTTTACTCTTCTTCAGGTCTGCACGAAAACGCCTTACGAGGTTTCCTTCTCAGTGTTGCACTAGACTACCAAGTCCCAATCATCTTCACCCACAATGAAGAAGACACTGCAAAATACATTTCAGTCCTAGCAAAGAAAACAGACAAACCAAAATCATCAATCCGCGCATCCAAACTCTTCAAATCAAGAGAAGAACAACTTCAGTTCATTCTCGAAGGCTTCCCTAACCTCGGCTCTGTGAAAGCAAAAGCCCTAATCAAAAAATTCAAATCACTCAACAATATCTTCAATGCCTCGGAAAGCGAACTCGAAGAAATTCTCGGGAAAAAAGCAAAAGATTTTAAATCTCTCTTGAATTAATCATACTATGACAAGACCAATATCAATAAAAAGAGCAATTGATGCAGCAATCCTCTCTGCATTTTCAATTGCAACAGCTTTAATTTGGAAAGATGTTGTTATCGATATTATTGAAATGGTTGCTCCTCCCAAAGAAGCTCTTATTTATAAAATCATAGTAGCCACAGTTGCAACAGTTCTCTTGATCATCGTTCTTTATATTATCCTCAAAACAGAATCAGAAGCTGAATTTGTCATGAAAAAACTCAAAAGCGGAAATGTAAAATTTGTTAAAGCCCCTTCAAAACCTCAGGCTTCTCAAATACAAAAATCAAAGTAATTATTCCTCACAAAAATCCCAAAGAAACAAACATTTTAATATCTCACCCCATTAGATAAACTATGAAAGAAAAATTCTGGATTTTCAGTTTTATATTTTTATTAATTTTAGGATCCCTTCTCCTTCTTCAGTGGCGTTCAGGACTTGCAATATCTGAATTTCCTGAAGAATTTCAAGTCGGAGATAAACTTTCAGGAAATTTACTCATAGAAATACAAAACACCGGAGACATCACAAAACAAACTCTGATTCTAATATTTCTTAGTAAAGAAATAGACATAATCACCTCGCAATCATTGAGCTTTGAAGAATTCCTTTTACTGGCTGAAAAAAACAGTATAGACATATACTCACTAGGAATAAGCAAGATATTAAATTATCAATTCACAGAACCAGGAAAATATGAGATTATGTTTTATATCCCAGAAATTGACCTTGTTGTAAAAGAAACTTTTCTAATTAAATAATTAACTCTCTCATTACATAACTTACTTATTAGTAATATACTTCAAATGTATT